>JAUWBI010000029.1 GCA_030601745.1 Phycisphaerae bacterium | reverse complement strand
GTCGGGATGACCTCGTGAATGATTATTGATTATCTCTCTGTGTCCTCTGTGCCCTCTGTGGCCCAAAAAATCGGTGAAATCTGTGAAATCTGTGGTGGAATATTATTGAATAATCTCCGGCTACGGCTCGCGTCTACGCCGAGACGAGTGTTTTCTCTGTCCGGCTACGGCTCGCGCCTGCGCCGAGACGAGTGTTCTCTGTGGCTATATTCTTTTGTGCCTCAGTGGCTTTGTGGCTATGAGTCAATTATGCAAAACAAACCCAATTTCCTCAAAGACCAAATGAACGTATACTCATTTATAACAAAGGATTACAGAAAAAATGATGCGTTTGCAGTCCAAAAAAACAAACCCAATTCAAAGCCAAACAAAGCCAATTTGCCAGAGGGTAAAATTGATGCAATGTGTGTATTTACAAAGGATTATGAAGAAAAATGCGGATAGGAGCTATGAAAAAACAAAGCCAAAACAAAGCCAATTTCGCAGAGGCCAAAATGAATGCAAACTCAGTCTTAACAAAGGATTATGAGAATGAGACCGCCTTAAGGCTCCGAAAAAACAAACCCAATCAAAGCCAATTTCTGTACCTTTGGCTCCGTTTATTGTTTATAATTGTCGCTAAGTGCTGCTGCGAACTGTCAACCGGTTATTGGTTAATCACTCGCCGCCGGCCATTTTTTACGAGCGTCGAGTTAGTCTTCCCCATTGTCAGTCGAGACATACCCTCGTTGCCCCTCGTTTATATAAGCGGGCGCGGACGCCTTCTCAGTCTCGGCCAGGTCTTCATACCCCGCCTCGGCATCCGCTTCCATCTGCTCACGGACGCGCTCATACTCCTCCAACGTCATCGTAACTTCCCGTGCCTGACTGCCCTTATACTCGCCGAGTATCCCTGCCGCAGCCATCATCTCAATTATGCGTGAAGCTCTGGCATAGCCGATATTGAGCCTTCGTTGAAGCAGCGACACGCTCCCTCGCCGTGTCTCCAGGACCATCCGAACCGCCTCATCGAAAAGCTCGTCCCTCGTCATCTCAGACGTATCCAGCTTCTTGAGCTCAGTCAGCTCAGGATGGAATTGCGGCTCAGCAACGGCCTTAAGATGTTTGACTATCCGCTTTATCTCCGCCTCGTCAACAAAAGTGCCCTGAGCGCGAACCAGATCGCTCGTGCCCGGCTTTAGAAACAGCATATCACCTTCGCCGAGCAGCGTTTCGGCACCATTCTGGTCAAGGATAATCCGGCTGTCCATCCTCGCCGCAACACGGAAACCAATCCTGGTAGGCATATTCGATTTTATCAGGCCGGTAACAACCGTCGCCTGAGGCCGCTGAGTAGCCAGAATAATATGAATACCAACCGCTCGGCTCTTCTGTGCAAGACGAACAATATAAGCTTCTATCTCCTTGGCCGCCGTCATCATCAAATCGGCAAGCTCATCGATTACTATCACAACATAGACCAGTCTCTTCGAAATCTTCGCCTCTTCTTCTGAGCTGCTCGGATTGAACCGCTTAATGATCTCCTCAGCGCCAAGTCTATTATACTCAGCAACATTCTTTACCCTTGCCTCCGCTAAAAGCGAGTAACGCTCGTCCATTTTCACCGTAGCCCATTCAAGTATCTGAACAGCCGTTTGAGTCTCGGTAACTATCGGACACATCAGGTGCGGAATAGTATTAAACGCCGTCATCTCGACCATCTTAGGGTCAATCAAAATCACCTTTACCTCGTCCGGCCGTTTCGTGAGCAGGATGCCAGTAATGATGCTGTTTATACAGACACTTTTGCCCGAGCCGGTTGTGCCGGCGATAAGCAAGTGTGGCATCTTGGTAAGATCAGAAATAAGCGCTTCTCCCGAAGAAGCCTTGCCTAAAAACAGCGGTATCTCCATCCTCTGCGGTTTGCTGCCGGCCAGCTCCGTCATATTCTTCATACGAACTTTTTCTTTCTCGCTGTTTGGCACCTCAATGCCTATCGTATGCTTACCCGGCAAAGGGGCCACAACGCGAACCGCACCGACACCCAGTGCACGAGCCATATCGTTTGCAAGCGCACTAATCTGGCTGACCTTCACACCGGCTGCAAGCTCCAGTTCAAACATTGTAACAACCGGCCCGGTGTCAGCCGCCACCACACGTGCATTGATACTAAACTCCGATAGCAGGGTCTCCAAAGCAGACGCCTTTGCCTTGACAACCTTCTCCTGCACCGCTGCAAAACTGTACTCCGGCTCAGCTAACAATTCCAGCGGCGGCAGGGCGTAATCCTCATAGCTCACCGGCACATAAGACGGCGCCGGCCTGCGCACCTCTTTCACCGCCGAACCCGCAGAAATCGCCGAGCTTAATTTTAATCCTCTCTCTGCGGTCTTTGCGCCCTCTGCGGTTAATCTTCCTGTGCCGTCGAAGCGCAAAACCTTATGTCCCGCGAGCACCGGCTTTTGCCTGGCACTTAATTTGCGCCATATCTCGCTTAGAACTTCTCCGCCTTTGGTCCGCCTGTGGCGGAACCACGCCGGCACCGCCACACCAACCATCTTTCTGACCAAAAAACTAAAACAGCGCACCACCGTCAGGATAACACTGTCCGCTAACAGAACAACCCCCACAATCCACGTAGCTGCAATCAATATGAAGGTGCCCAGCAGCGCAAAATGGCTCCGCAAAAACACCACCGCCACAACGCCAAGCGCCCCGCCGGAGCCCATCGGAAAATCATAGACCCGATAAGGCCAGAGGCAATAAAAGCTGCTCGAAGCCGCCACAGTCAGCAGCACCAGCCCAATCGCTCGAAAAACCGGCTGACCCGTGGCCCGATGCGCCAGTCTCGCAACCAGAAAACAAACCGCCGAAGCCAATATGACAAACACCCCCGGCCCAACATAATACAGCAAATAATACGCACAAAAAGCGCCTATCGAGCCGCACCAATTAGCTGGCGGGGCATTATGAGGATACACAAACTTGCTCGGCCAATCGCCGATATCAAAACTGACACAACTGCACAAAAGCACTAATAGCGCAGCAATCCCGAGGCATTCGACCGCTTTTCTTCTTGATTTTCTCGCTTTCACACCGTTAGACAGCTCCGGCGATTTAGCCGGATGCTGGTTGCCCAGGGATTTTCGGGATTTTTTCCCTTTTCGCATCATATTATTCCCCGTTCTATAATTCACCTGTTAGAAGCAAATCTAACGATTCCTAACGGGGCTCACGCCACTACTTCCCTGCCAAGTCCGATAAAAAACCGATACTGACTGTGCGCACACAGCCAGCGCTACATCTCACGAGTTTATATCGGCCAGATTTGGCCCTTTTCTGCACAATTGCGTTTTCTGAAAGACCGCAGTAATACTACAAAACAAACTGCGACCTGTGCACTTCTGCACTTATGACTTGTCCAGCCTCATAAGGATAGGTTTTATATGCCGTTCGTAGATATTGTCCGTCACGTTCCGGGCGATTATGTCCTCATATTTAGCCAGCGCATTCAAATAGCGCGGCCCCATTTCAGCGGCAATCTTGTATGCTAAGTGCAGAAGCTGCCGAAAGTTGGGATTGTATCTCTCACACGATTGGTCATGTCGCAGTGCCGAGGCAAACGCCTCCTCGTCCCATCGCTCAACGATTTTGGGTGCGGGCAGTTGCTCCCTGTTGATATCAACCACCGTGGCGTATGGGGCGCAAAGCTCATCGATTCGCGATACTGCCTTCGCATACACTTCCCTGGCAATGGCAAGTCCGTCACCGCCGGCCATTGCCAGGCCGATGAGCTCTTCCAGCCAGGTCGTGCCTGCAGTCTTAAGATGCAGTCCAGCATCAAATTTCTTCAGTGCCCCTGCTATCGGCCCATAAATTGAGAACTTATCGCTGCCGGAGTGTACGCTCAGTTTGAGGTTCTCAGGCAAGCCAAATTCTTTGATCGCAAAAGCGACCACTGCGAGGTCACCTTCAAACTCTTTCGCGAACAAAGTTACATCGCCGACATAGTCCACACCCTTATTGAAACGTCCTGTGAATTTCGGCGCAATCGTCTGGGCCGGGATGCCCTCGTCAGCAATGGCGGCGAGAATAAAAAACATTTCGACCGGCGTCTGCGGCAATAGAGTCTCGTCCATCGAAACCTCGGTAATGAAATTGTCGACACCCTCGGCCGCCTCAATATGCCGGTAGATTTTACCGGCCTGCTTAACTGCCAACAGAAACTTATCTGCTATTGTCCTGAGCCGCTTTTCGGTAATGTCAAAAGTCTCATCCACGCCGTCAATCGTCAGCGAGCCGATGAACTTCTTGTGTTTCTGGACAAAAGAATTCACATCACTTTTGTCCGCCGGCTCACCGATGAAATCGGCAACATCAAGCGTGAAAAAATCGCTGGATTCGATGAACTCATCAACGTTGTCCAACCCGATATGGTCCGCATCGACAAAATAGGGGCCATCCCACACACAGGCCGCCACAGCATCGTCGGCCTCTTTGCGTGTGTCCGACGGCCTCGTGCCTATAATACTATGCTCCCTGGCCGACTTGTTCCAGACAGGCGTAATACTGACACCCTGCTGTTTTGCCTTCATCACAGCAGCAAGCTGGGCCTTTCCCTGCCGGCAGAACCTGTCACCAATTCCAAACGAAAATTTTTCCAGAATCATACGTTAGTTTTCCCTTGCATTGGTTGTCATTGCGAGCGAAGCGAAGCAATCTCTATCGTTCGATACCATGAGATTGCCACGGCCATATTCTATGGCCTCGCAATGACACTCCCTCAAGTTTCACTACTACCGCGCACAAGCCGAGCAGCAATAATCTTAATTGCCGTCTCTTAGCGGTTTGAGTAATAGCTCACGGACGATGATTTTCATCGGGCCGAACTCCGCTCCGGGGTGGACCTGAAAGCCGATTCGGCCTGAATCACTGGTGTCGTCGTGCACGTCGGCGACCTGGCGGCCGTTAAGCCATATCTGAATGTGGTCGGCCTCGGCCCGAACCCGCATCGTGTTCCAGCCGTCACGGTCCACGAGCGTCTTGTCCGTATTCATTGCAAGGAACATCTTGCCGGGGCAGTATAGCGTGCCCGAATAGCACTCAGGGTCCTTGTATTCGAGGATGTCGGCCTGGTACGCCTTCGCCGCCGACTGGTAGCGGAACCAGACACCGGTGTTGCAGGGCCACTCGACCCGGTAAGTTACAGTCAACAGAAAATCGCTGTACGTCGTTTTCGTGAACAGGTCGCCGGGGGCATTGTCATCGCCCTGCGTCCCCACAAGGGCGCCGCCTTCGACGGCCCATCTGGCATTGCCGACCGCCTCCCAGCCGGTCAGGTCCCTGCCATTGAAGATTGGCAAGAATCCGGCCCTGGTCCGGTCCGCACCTGTTTCGGTATCTTCAACGGCCTGCCGACAACCGGCTGATAAGGTCAATATTACCATACATACAATAGTGAGGAATTTGCGCAACATAATTTTCTCCTTTTGCCTTGCTACACAACCCTGGCTGGGCACCGTGGCGACTGCTAATACGAGGTAAAAAAACTGCAATCATTATACCCAATATATTACACCTTTGCTATCAGATAAACCGAGTAAATAATCGCGGCGACGCATCCCCAGCCAGCCAGGAACCCGAGCACCGAGGTAAGTGACGGAATAGATATTTCGAGATTGGTGTTTGGAAAAATGTTTCGCTTTTCAGGAACAACGGCATCGGCCGGCAGAGTGCAAGGGGCGGATACCTGCTCGCCCGGCTTAACAGGGGTTCGCACCAGTGCATAGAAATTGTCCAGCTTTTCCTTATCGACCGGCCTGGTGAACAAACTCACGACGATTCCGGCAATCAATCCTGCGGTCAGGTAGAAAACCATCTGCCAGGGCAGGTAAATCTCCGGCGTACCGTTCTTAACGAAAACAAACCGCAGCGACTCGGCCACTGGAAGGCCCCCCAGCCACGAGATGAAGAAACCCTGCTCGGTAAGCCACCAGAAGCCAAATGCCGTCAGCGTTGCGGCCCAGGCGCCGGCTACCGTGGTGCGCCTCCAGAAAAGCCCCAGCCAGAACGCTATACCCATCATCGGCGAAATCTTCCAGAATATCTCAAGGCCTTTCACAACATTAGGCAGCCGATAAGCAAAAGCCACCCCGCCGGCAACTATAGCCAAGGCAGTAACGCGTGCAACAAAAACGTAATGCTTTTGAGTTTTATCAGGTGTTAAACGTTTGTAGATATTTTCCGTGAACAAGCCTGATGATGCTATCATAAATGAGTCGCAGGAGCTCATCACAGAAGCCAAAAGGGCTGCGAGGAAAAGACCGAGGACGCCGGGCAATATCTTGGGCAGAAAGTCTGCTGCCACCAACCCAAAGATATGGTCCGGCTCAACTTCGCGGCCGGTGAAATAGACAACAGCTGCAAGTCCCGTCAGACACCAGGCTATCGTGCAGAATCGCTTAATGAAATTTCCAAACATCCAGCCGACCCGGCCTTCCGTCTCAGTTTTGCCGGCGGCACAGTTGCCCATAGTGTGCGGTTGAGTGACAATTCCAACCAGCCCGTTGAAGGCAATCACGACGACGTAGAAAAAACCAATCTCACCGGGGGCTACGAGGGAAAACATCTCGTCCGGATTTGGTATTGCTGCACGTATTCCATCAAGTCCGCCAACTGCATTGAGAATGAAAGGCAGCAGCAGAAAAGAGAATATAATGGTTAGAACCCCCTGGATGAAGTCGGTGATGATGGCCGCGCCCAGCCCGCCGGCCATTCCGTATACGACAAACATTACAGTCATCACGGCGATAGCGATATTGGAAGAAACAAGACCGCCCGTACTTGCCTGGACAACCGCACCGGAGCCCTTGAGCATTATGCCAATATTAATCGCAAGGTTCAACATCCCCACGACGGCAAAGAGCATCCCAACGCTGGGGCTGAATCTCGCCTCGAAGACATCCGCAGTTGTTATAGCCCTGAAACGTCTCATTACCGGTGCAATCAGCCAGTAGAACGGGGTTGCGAACAACCACAGCCACTGATACCATATACCGGAGAGGCCGTTTGTGAAGCTCTTTGAAGCGACGCTGACCGCCTGGTCGGAATGGGTGCCGGTTCCGAAAGCGTGCATTATCATCATCACCTTGCCGAATCTGCGAGGCATAAAGAAATCGGCGACGTTTTTTATTCTTCTCGCGGCCCAAACACCAATAATGGTGATCCCGATAAGATACAACCCCAACACAAAAACATCCGCAATGTGCAATCCCAGCTTTGGCATTGATTATTTTCTATTGATTATTTTTAATGTTTTTTCCGATTGGCTATTGGAAATTGAAAAAAGCCCCGCAGCGCATCCGTTCACCACGGGGCGAAAAAATCAAAAACTAAAAGCGAAAACTGTTGAGTTAAAACCAATTTTTGTTTCGCTGCTTTGCGTCTTTCATTTTTAGTTTTATTTGTCGGACTATTCCACAATTTTGTCCAGCTTCTTCGTGCGCTTCTCGGTCTTTCGCGGTCTTCTTACAACCACACCGAGTCGGCCCAATTCACCGGCCACCTCCGGCTGGTTTGAATCAAGCTGGAAACTGCGGACCAAATAGTCCTTTGCACGGACGTCATCGTTCTTGCTCAAATAATAGTAGCCGATCTGCCTGTTAATCTTGGCCGAATTCGGCGCCAACCGAAGCGCCTGCTGATAACAAGCCAACGCATACTCATCAAGCTCCTGTTCCTGAAACGCCAGTGCAAGGCGAAGCGACTTTTCTGCTGAATTGGAAGCCTGAGTCATATACTCACCGGCTAAAAGTTCGGCCTTGGCTGTATCGCCGCCAGCCAGCAGCACCTTTACCCTTGCCGCCTGGGCTCTTCTGTGAACAGGGTCGAAGCTCAAAACATTATTGTAACGATACTCTGCCCGAGCCCACAGTCCGTCAGCCTGATACAACTGGCCCAGCTCAAAATGGGCATCGGGATTTTCAAATTTGCGGTCGAGCTGCTTGAGTAACTTGGCCTTTTTCTCTTCAGCCGGCGTCCTTGCAACCTCATCAGGTTTCGGTCTTCCGGCTCTACCAAATGAGTTACAGCCGCCAAGTAAGAGAAGAGTAGAAGAACATAAGAGCAAAAGAGCATAAGCCCCGCTACTTCGATTTTGCGAAGCAAAACGGCGGGGCCAGCTTGTGCACTGAAAATATTTTTGTTTGCCGCTCATTTCTCGCCTCCATTCTGAATGCTTCCTATTTTGCCGTGCTGTACGAATCTTCGTAAACCCTGTTAGAGCCAGCTAATTTTGCACACAAAATTCCTAATACCAAAAAATCTCCAACGAGGCAAGTAAAAATTTTAGCCAAATGAATAAATAAATGCTGCCGACTTTTGATTAGTTTCAAACCAAATATGCACCGGCCAGCCATTGAGCCCGTTCGACTTCGCTCAGGGTAAACTGTACCGAGGGGGCCGTTGAAAAAGCTATTTTACTCAAACTGACCGATTCGATGGCATCAATAGTCGTAATTCTTTTATTTACAAGTACGTATAGCTCTGCCACAGGTAGTAGTTTGTCATTCTGAGCACAACGAAGTGAAGCGAAGAATCTGGCCCACGATGAAATGCCATTTTCTGCTATTAAGGCCGGATGCTTCGCCTTCGGCTCAGAATGACAACAAAAAACGGTCAGTTTGAGTATTTTATCAGATTCCCCGACTCCGCCTTCGGCTCCGCTCGGAATGACGGTTTTGGTGCTGCTATGGCGATTTTCGGCCGCCTTTATCTATCACTCTAATTACATCTGTGCCCTCAAATACGGTTCCGTCCGTCAACTCGCCGCTGACTGTCAGCTTGACCCAGCCAAGGTTGAGAATACCCTGAACCTCTGAGCGGCTGAACTTAGCTATGGCAACTTGCCCTTCTTCATTGACCCGGAACAAGTCAGCTCGAATTTCGTCCTCAAGAAAAACGCTGTTGGGGTCAATATCAGCAACACTGTAATCTTCGTGGAGCCAGATAAGTGAGGTAATCCAATTACCCTTGCTTGTCAGATTAAGGATATCGGGGTCAATATCCACCTCGGCCGGTGTTGAGGGCCTGTACTCGAAAGCTCCCATATCGATTCGGCCGCCAATTACACGGCGCTTGCCATCTAAATCTGTCCCGTTCAGGTCGCCTGCGTAATTTGGGTCGCCTGCGTAATTTGGGTCGCCTGCGTAATTTGGGTCGCCTGCGTAATTTGGGTCGCCTGCGTTTATGCACGGCGAATCCGGCAGCAAATGATAATCGCCATCAACCCAGAAATCATCATTGGGGTCTTCAGGTGTTCCATTAGGGTCCCAATATCCTGGTTCAACAAAGCACGGGTCGGCATCAATATTGCCTTCGCCGGGCCAGCCACCCTCGATATTGCTGTAGGTTATCGTGAACGCCGAATTGTCATTGTTCCATATTTCGTCACCACCATCCCAGAGAATACAGTTGCTTACCCGAACGTTGCTCCAATGCCCCTGCCCGAAAGAATCGCAAGCGAAAGCACTTCCGTTGGGGGCTGAATTCCCAGCAAATGTGCAGTTGGTAATCATTGGGCTGCTTTCGTAGTAGTTAAACAGCCCGCCACCGTCGCCTTTAGCGAAGTTCTCAACGAAGGCGCAGTTGCTAATCGTCGGGCTGCTGGAGAAGACGTTGCGCATTGCGCCACCCCAGTCATTAGCCGAGTTGCCACTAAAGGTGCAGTTGCTAATCACCGGGCTGCTTCTGTAATTGTTCATTCCACCACCGTCGTTTCCGACAGCCGAGTTTTCGCTGAACGTACAGTTCGTAATCATCGGGCTGCTTTCATAATTGTCCATTCCGCCGCCGTCCCAGCCAGCCGAGTTCGCACTAAACATGCAGTTGGTTAGGGTCGGGGTGGAACCGCTACTGTGCATCCCGCCGCCCTCGCGCTCAGCCCAATTCCGGCTAAACGTGCAGTCGGTCATTGTCAAGCTGCTGTTGTCGTTGTGCATCCCTCCGCCCCTGTCGCCAGCCGAGTTTCCGCTAAAGGTGCAGTCGGTCATTGTCAAGCTGCTGTTGTCGTTGTGCATCCCACCGCCCCTATCACCAGCCGAGTTTCCGCTGAAGGTGCAGTTGGTCAGGGTCGAGCTGCTGTTGTCGTTATACATCGCGCCGCCCTCACACCCAGCGCAATTGCGGCTAAACGTGCAGTTGGTCAACGTTGGACTGGCGTTGTCGTTGAACATCCCGCCGCCGAAGATTCGTGCCGCATTCTCACTGAAGGTGCAGTTGGCCAGAGTTGGGCTGCCGTTGTAATTGAGCATCCCACCGCCGCTCGCACGTGGGGAAGGATAATATTCGTTCGCATTACCAGCGGTGATGGTGAAGCCGTCGAGGATGGCGTTGGGGTCGGTCCGGCTACCGGTAACAACGCGATAGCTATTCTCGCCCCTGGTGGGCTCGTCCAGTAAGTCTTCAGGGTCGGCAACCTCGATGTCGTCGCCGTTGAGGTCGCCGCTGAGGATAGTTTCATATACGTCGATATCCCTGGCATTGGGATCTGACGCACCGGCGTAGCCACCGCAAATGGCCACGCCGCTGATAAGTTCGAACGTGGCCGAGCGGTCGCCAAGTGTGACTCCGCCGCCCTGGTCGGGCTTGTAAATGCCCTCAGCTACCCGAATCTCGTCAACGGCGCGCGGGGCACCGGTCGCCAACGGTATCGCATCCTGTAACTGGTTGAAAGCGTCGGCCCAACTCATACCATCATTTGCGCCGTTTGCATTGGCGTCGACAAAGAGCACGGCAGCAACGTCGTTCTCAATCTCCCAGGCAATCACCCCAGCAAAAAACTTACCGCCTGCGCTGATTCGAATGCCCGCAGCATCTTCGAGCCGGTCCTCATCCTCGGCCGCCGCAACTGTAACTCTTTGGGGCTGCGAGTAGTTGGACGAATCGAAAGTCAGCAATGCGCCCGAGTGAACCGTGATGTCGGGGTCACCCGACTCGACGGCTACCGCTGCCTCGACAGTTCCATGAGGGTCAACCGCCAGCGCCACCGTAAACGTTGCTGTCTGTCCCTCCGGAACCGTGACGGACTTCGTGTTCAGCAAAAATCCCTGATCAGGACCCTCGTATGCCCCCATGTCAACAATCGGTGGCATCCCGTTACCTGTGTCCGGGGTATCAGGGTCATCGGTGAAGCGTGGCTCTAAGTCGAGGTCGGTAAGCAGGAACGGCGGAACCGCCGAGTTATCACCCGCGTCGACACAGGGCGAGCCAGGCAGCAAACGCAGGTTGTCATCCTCTGTGCCGAGCAGGGTATCGGTTCCGCCGGCGTGCACGAACAGCGGCTCATCGCCGATATTGCCAGTGCCGCCCAGCACCCCCGTCAAACCCTGAATGCAACAGTAGTTGACGGCCAGGGCTTCGCCGTCTGTCTGGAGCTGCGCGGTCTCGCCCGTTCCGCCTACACTCATGTTGCCCCAGAGGATGCAGTTGGTCAGCGTGGCGCTGCTGCTGCGGTCGTACATCCCGCCGCCGGCGCCAGCTAAGTTTCCGCTGAAGGTGCAATTGGTCAGCGTTGAAGAAGAATTTTGATTGAACATCCCGCCCCCCTTACCACCGCTGGCGACTGAGTTGCCGCTGAAAATGGAGTTTGTTACCACCGGCTCGCTGTAGTAATTGTGCATCCCACCGCCATCACTACCAGCGGAATTGCCGCTGAACACACAGTTAATCAGTGTGGCGATACCGTAGTAGTCGTTGCTCCAGGAGTTGTACATCCCGCCGCCCCACTTGGCCGAGTTCTCACTGAAGGTGCAGTTAGTCAGTGTCGTGCCGCTGTAGTAGTTACATATCCCGCCGCCCCACCTGGCCGAGTTCCCGCTGAAGATGCAGTTGGTCAGTATCGGCCCGCCACAGTAGTTGTAGACGATCCCACTGCCGTAGTTCCCGCTGAAGGTGCAGTTGTTTACTGTCGGCCTGCTGCCAATACAGTATATCCCCCCGCCCTGTCTGTCATAACCGTTTTTAATTGTCAGCCCATCTACAACGGCATTCCCATCTTCGCCGCTGTGGAAGTAGAAACCCCGATGTGGTTCAGCTTCGGTGCCGTTACAGTCAATTACCGTTGCAGCAACGATATTGGGGTCATTGGGGTCTGTGCTTCGCAGGGTAATGGCCTTTCCGCCAAAGTCGATATCGCGGTTGCCATTGCCGGTATAGGTTCCGGGCAGGACAATCACGGTTTTTCCGGGGATGGTGGCGTCAATGGCTTCCTGAATAGCATCGAAGGGGTGCTCGGCCGAGCCGTTCTCCAGCGGGTCACTGATAGCAGGGTCTCCCGGGCCGGGGTCATCGGGAGCACTATCGTCAACAAATAGCGTTTGTGGCAGTGCCTGCGCCAGAGCCAACGCTGCCCCGGCATCCACACGACCATATCCGTAATAGTCGTCCCTGCCCGGCTCGCCCAAATCAACGGCAGATATTTGCAGAATGCTCTGCACTTGTACATTGGTCAAATTCGGGTCAACAGAGAGAATAAGGGCTGCTACCCCAGCCGCAATCGCACAGGCCCCGGAGGTGCCTCCCATCTGGTCTGTATAGTCCAATATATTAGGGTTGCAGTTGTATTTGTTCCATCCGGCGCTTCCAGCGATGTCTGTTGTCCAGAGATTAAAATCAGCTCCCCAGTCGTATGCCGCCCCGCTCGGCGTGACGATGTCCAGTTCAGGCCCACATCTGCTGTAGTTCCAGACTACGTCGTTCCGATTTGTGGCGCCGACTGCGATGACTTCAGGGTACTTCGCGGGATACCAGACGGGGCCGCCACTCGGCCAGTTCCCTGAGGCGGTCAGGACAACACAGCCTTTCCCGTTGCGTCCTGTTCCACCCGGCGCGGTAACAGCCGCTATGGCAGAGCGAACTACGGGCAATGGCCAGGACGAACCCCAACTGTTGCTGAGGACATCAGCGCCATTTTCAGCCGCCCAACGAAAGGCGGCAGCTACATCTGCCTCGGTGATAAGTCCTGCTTCTGCCCAGTCTACGATACGGATGGGCATTATCCTACAGTTCCACGCAGCACCTGTAACGCCAAGACCGTTGTTTCCCTGGGCTGCTATCAGCCCGGCACAGGCCGTGCCGTGGGCGTCATCTCCGTAAGGTTCAGGCGAATTGTCATCATCATAAAAATCATATCCCGGCACGATGTTGTTAATTAAATCGGGATGGTCGGTATCTACCCCTGAATCCACTACGGCAACCACAATATCAGGGTCTCCCGTGCTGACCTCCCACGCCTCCGGTGCGTCGATATCTGTATCGGGCGTGCCGCCGGCTTGCCCCGTGTTGTTCAAGTGCCACTGATTGGGGAAATAGGTGTCATTTGGGATAACTTGCCCACAAAACCGGGGGCGAAAGGCGACGTTCGGAACCGCCCACTCAATAAACGAAATTTGATTAAGTTGCTCAACAGCAGCGAATACCGCACTTGCATCCGTTCCCAGAACTTCTATGAGATACTCACAGTGCGTAAATTCCAGCCTCTTTTTGATAGTCAAGTCCATTGTTTGGCAGACCGTCTGGAGATGTTCTGCATCCGTTTCGGCCGTTACCCGAACAACAATCTCCGGTATGATAGCTGCCGTCTCGCCACGGGCGCAAAACAGCGGCGCTGCATACCTAATCCGGCTCCGGGCCCTGAGCATCCTGATAGTATTTTCGTTTTCATCGGCTGGACGCTCGCTGAACACAACCGAAACACCTCGCCGGCCTAACCCACGGACCGGCCTTACATCCCCGGCCCCAAACTCTCTCAACGTCTCATCTAAAGCCTCAATCGCAGTTGTTTGCTCTTGTGACTTTACAACATATCCCAGCTCTGGGCAGCGTACAAACCGAAGCTCCTCGTTTCCTACCGTAATAATGTAATCATAAAACTCTTGAGATGGCGTTTTGAGAGGACACACGACGGCGGGTAAATCCGAAATTCGAAATCCGAAGCACGAAACAAATATGAATGACCAAAATATAAAATTCGAAACCGAGCGTTTTGAACATTTGAATTTCGAATTTTGATATTGTTTCGGATTTCGATATTCGAGCTTCGGATTTAACATATGGCCTCCTCCTTTCAGTACTGTAACCGGTCCGTGCCTGAGTGCAAGCCACAACTTGACTTTCAACTTGCAGGGAAACTTAATTATAGCAAACTCTCTCCACGAAAACCAAGGAAACTTTTCAATCTTTCCACTTTTCCGGTAGAAACACGGGGCTATAGTGCAGCAGTCCCTAAAAACAACGGCGTTACTGCCAATGGGCCTGTGATGGCCAAAAACCGAGGGTGCCCGGGCAATTTAACTTGCCTAATCCCGACAGAGAGGTTATAATTAAACCTGTAAAAGCTTTATTTGAGGCCAAAGTTGCGTTGTGGCTTGCACTCAGGCACGAATCACTTACAACTTAGCCAGGCCACCACGGTCTCTATTCGGCAAAAAACCTGAACATTTAAATAAGGAGTACACACGATGAAATTATTTCAGAGCAAATCGGCTTTATCTTTTCTGGGCCTGTTAATACTGCTTTGCCATTCCTGCGAGACCCGACCCCTGCCGCAGGGGCGGGGCGAGACGACCGAACAAGCGACAATCGATACAGCCGGCAAACCAATAGCCATTGAGACAAAGCCGCCGGAGGCCAAACATCCCGGCGAAGTCGCCGAAAGCAAAACAAAACCCGCAGCCCCAGCCGGGCCGTCAAATATCGTTGCGAAAATAGGCGAGTACGTCATCACAAAAGAAGAGCTCCGGAAGCAACTAATGATGGAGCTGCAACCACAGGACGAAGACTATAGCAAACAAGACGAGCCGGTGGACGCAAAAACCGTACTTGCGAAAATGATAGCTGAAAAAGCGATGGTGATAGAAGCTCGAAAGCTCAACTATCTGGAAGATGAAACAATCCATGCGCTGCTTAAGAAATTTAAGCAAAAAAAGCTGGCAACCTTATTATTGGAAACCCACCTGCGAGGAAAAATAATAGTTGCGGAATCAGAAATTGACGAAAAGATGAAAACCGACCCTAAGCTAAACCGAGCACGCGCAAGGACAATGGTCGAAAGGGCAAAGGCCAACATCATCTTAAGTCAGTATTACAAAGAGCTCTGTGAAAAGCTCCATCTTCAAAAGTTAAGTGGTAATTTCCCCGAAGCAGCCCGAATCCATCAAAGACTGCTGCTGCGCCCGAAAGAGCCCCGCAGAATGAGACTTATCCGCATCCGTCAAATAAAAAATGAATTGACGCCGGAAGAGAAAAACATTGTTCTGGCAGCGTATGATACCGGAAAAGTAACATTGAAGGACTGGTTCGATACTTTGTGTGAAATGTCTCCACCGTCCCGTCCGAGGGATTTGCATACCGTAGCGGGCGTTGAACGGTTACTAAACAGGGCCTTGAGGATCCGGCCTGGGCACATTTTCATCTCTGAGGCCGAGTCACTCGGACTCGACAAGGATGAAAATTTGCTGAAGCAAATAAAAGAGCAGGAAGATATGCGCCTGCTCAGCAAAGCCACCCGCGAAAAACGCAAGGCGGTTTCGGAACCAAACGAGCAGGAGATAATGGCCTACTTCGAGAAAAACAAGGAGGAATTCGGAACCCAGAAGACCCTCAGGATTGACCAAATCTGGTGTCAAGACCTTAAAACGGCTCAGAAAGTCAAAGACGAATTAGACAGCGGAAAGGATTTCGAGGCAGTCAGAAAAGAGCTCTCTTTGCAAAAAAAAGCATATACCTTCAATGCTTATCCCCGCAGCGAAGGAATATTCTTCAAGGACTTATGGAATGGCGAGCCGAATGAAATAGTTGGGCCGGTAAAGGGCTTCTACCGCGGGGGGGTCAAGTGGCGCATCGTTAAAATATTAGAAAAGACGCCCGGCAAACTGAAAGAATACTCAAGCAGTATGAAAGACCATATCAAAATGGTAATGCAGGACGAACAAAGAAACACAATCCTGGAAAACTACAGAAAAGAGCTCCTGAAAAAATATTCATACGAGATTTATGCCGAGCGGATCAGGGATATCGACCCACTAAATATACCATAAAGCAGGTTATCAGGTTCCGAGCATCGACTATCCGGCATCGAGAGATTCTAAATGTCAAGGTTCTGGACTTCGAGAGCGTGGTCGCGGATGAAGTTTCGGCGTTTCTCCACATCACTGCCCATTAATATACTAAAGAGTCTGTCGGCCTCGCCGGCATCGTCGAGCTTGACACTGAGAAGTGTCCTTGTGCCGGGATTCATAGTCGTATCCCACAACTGCTCAGCATTCATCTCGCCAAGACCCTTGAAGCGTTTTATCTCGGTTCCTTTGCCGCCAATCCGCCTGATGGCTAAACAGATATCGCCGAGCGAGGCAACGTCATATCTGTCTGCGCCGTTGATGAGCTGGAACCTGGTCGGCATCACCTCACCCCCTGCCTCCGCAGGGGTAAACTTGTCCCCGCCCTTAACGGGGACGGACCTGGCGGGCTTCAAGAGAAAATCCTTCAAGTCCAGATTGAACTGGCCTTTGAGCTTCTCGTTTATCTGATTGATTCGGCTGACCTCGTGAAGCTCCTCGGCAACAATTGATTCCTCCTCTTCGGCCTCCGTCGGGGCTTTGATGCGCCGCTTTAGTTGCACGAGGCGCTTTTCATACTCGGCCTTGTCGTAATAAATCTCCTCCTGGCCTTCGACGCAGATACGAAAACGCGGAAGCTGGCTGCCGTCATAATAGGCCGCAATGAAGTCGGCGAAGTTAATCCCGCGCCTGGCCAGGACCGCTATGATGCGCTCGGCGTCGGCGAGAAGTTTTACAAGACTGGCAAGCTTTTTGTCCGAAACCTTCCGCTTTTTTTTGCCATTCTTGATGACGAGTTCTGCGCCCTCGAGGCCGCGAGAAATCATACGCTTGCGCATCTGATTTTCGCTCAGGATATATTCGGATTTCTTTTGGCCCTTAAGCCTAATCTCATACAGAGGCGGCTGGGCAATATAAATCATATCACTGTGAAACAACTCGGGCATTTGCCTGAAGAAAAACGTCAGCAGCAGCGTTCGAATATGGGCACCATCGACGTCGGCGTCCGTCATCAATATTATCTTGCCGTATCTGCACCTGCTTAAATCGAACTCGTCGGCGCCGATGCCGGTTCCAAGAGCGCTAATAATGGTTCGGATTTCGTCGTGTGCGAGCATTTTCTCGAGGCGGGCCTTTTCAACATTAAGGATTTTTCCCTTCAGCGGCAGGATTGCCTGGATGTTTCTGTCGCGGCCGGCCTTTGCAGAGCCGCCGGCCGAGTCACCTTCCACGATAAAAATCTCGGTAGCTGCTTTTTCCTTACTTGCACAGTCCCACAATTTACCGGGCAGGTTGGCACTGCTCAACGCACCTTTGCGCCTGGTCAGCTCACGCGCCTTTCTGGCGGCCTCTCTTGCTGCGGCGGCCTGGATGGCCTTGTTCAAGATGCACTTTGACTCCGCGGGATGCTCTTCCAAAAAATGGCCTAGCTGCTCGTTCACGGTGGTCTCAACGAAACTGCCCACCTCTGGATTAGTCAATCGCACCTTCGTCTGGGCCTCAAAATGAGGGTCGGCAAGTTTCACCGACACGACCGCAGTTAGTCCCTCGCGCAGGTCCTCGCCCGTTGTCGCCTGCCCGTTCTTTAACAGGTTATTGCTTTTGGCATAATAATTCATTGTCCGGGTCAGAGCGGTTCTAAAGCCCGAAAGGTGCGTCCCGCCGTCGATGTTGCGGATGTTATTGGCGAAGACCAGCACATTTTCGGTATAGCCGTCGTTATACTGCATAGCTACTTCGCAGCCCAGCCTCGCTTTAGTGTCTTCTCTGCCTAAATAGATAACATCCTTATGCAGCGTCTCCTTTCCCTCGTTGAGATGCTTGACGAACGCCCTGATTCCATCATCAAACTTGAATACCTCCTTTTTGTCTACTCTATCGTCCCTGAAAGTAATCTTTAGTCCGCCATTGAGATATGCCATGTCTCGCACACGTTTTGCGATCGTATCGTAATCGAACTCTGTATCGCCGAATATTTCATCATCGGGCTTGAATGCTATTTTCGTCCCCCTTTTCTCTGTGGTTCCAACTTTCTTTACGGCTCCCCTCCTTGCCCCTCTGAAGCACTCGAAATGATAGTGGATGCCTCCTCGATACACATCGGCCTCGAGCCATTCGCTTAGTGCATTTACAACACTGACTCCGACCCCGTGCAGTCCACCGGCGACTTTGTAGGATTCGGAGTCAAACTTTCCCCCCGCGTGCAGCTTTGTTAGAACGACCTCAAGGGCGGACGTCTTCGCCTCTTTATGCTTCTCTACTGGTATTCCTCTGCCATTATCCTCGACGGTGCAGCTGCCATCGGCGTGAATGCGGACGGTTACGTTGTCGCAGAACCCAGCCATTGCTTCGTCGATGGAGTTGTCCAGTACCTCATAGACCAGGTGGTGCAGGCCTGCGCTGCTGCGGTCGCCGATATACATATCCGGCCGTTTGCGCACCGCCTCCACGCCCCCCAGTATCTTTATATTGCTCGCATCGTATCTGTGGTCCTTCATATCCACTCTTTAAGCGGGGCCCAATTTTGCAAACTATCAGGCCCCTTTGCCACTGTCGCTTCGCACAAGCTCCCCCTTTTTAATTACAAGATGGTCAACCGACAACGAGTTTGATTTTTTTAATTTGGGCCCGCGGACACTGCTGCTGCAGCTCTTTGAGAAGCTCTGAACTGCATAGTCGCAGCTCGTGCATATATGGCGGCAAATCTACCAGCACTTTCAACTGGCCGGCGGAAATGTCGGCAATTTTGCAGTGCCGGCGAAGCCCGGCCGGCAGCAGTTGGCTCCAGAGCTCCTCTACTGCGCTGAACCTGGCCTGTTGCGGCGAAATCCGATTCTCCATAAGCTGGCTGATGGTATCACCTAACCTGACTGTTCGGTCCGGCTTTTGCCTGGTTCGCCGGTTGGCAATGTTGCTTGCTTGTCGGCTGTCATCCATGACGTATCTCGTAGTTCAATTCAGTATTACGTTTCACGAGCTCCGAATTAACCCAGGTTGATTGGCATCAGAACATAGAGTAAATCTGCTCCGCTTTTTATCAGGCCCGGCCTGTCCTGCTGGCCTAACTCCAATTCGAATTCCGGCGTTTTGATAACCCGCAAGACGTCTATCAAATACTGTGGATTAAAGCCAATCTCAATCGGCTCGCCCTTATAATCTATCGGCATATCAACCTGGGCATCGCCAGTCTCCGGTGCCCTGCCGGAAAACACCAGCCGATTCTCCCCGATAGAGAGCTTAATCCCCCTGGATTCCTCGCTCGTCAGCAGCGCCGAGCGGCGAACCGCACTCAACGCCGCCTCGGTTGACAGCGTTAACTTGTTGGTGTAGTCCGTCGGGATTATGTCCTCATACTTCGGGAAATTACCTTCGACGAGATTCGAGCTTATAACGACGTTTGCGCAGCTGAACAGTATCTGGTTATCAACAAGCTTAACTGCAACAGTGTCCTTATCGTGGGAGCCGATTTTGTCTAACAAAGCCATAGTCTTGGCCGGCACTATTATCTTTACTGCCGCCATCTGTTTATCCGGGGCTGAAGCTAAGTTGACCCTGCAGCGGGCCAGTCTTCGACCGTCGGTGGCAACCAACAAGAGCTTTTTGCCCTTAATCTCCCACAGCATACCGTTAATTGCGTAACGACTACTCTCGCGCGCTGTGGCAAACAGACACTGCTCAATACCAGCTTGAAGTCTTTCTAAAGCAATTTCCATATTCGGCTCACCCTTGAAGCTTGGGATGGCTGGATACTGGCCCGGCTCCTGGCCATAAACCGTAAAGTGGCTGTCAACCCCTCTTATCTCACAGCTACTTTCGGCCGCTTGAAATGACAGGACCTCATCGACACTTTCACGCACAATAGCGGCCAGCCGGTCCGCTGGAACAACCGCTTCGCCAGCCTCTTCGATTTGAACTTCAGAAAGCAGATAGCTAACACCGACCTCTAAGTCCGTAGCGTAAATTCGGACTTCTTTCTCACCAGCAGCAATATGTACACAGCGCAATATCGGCTTAGGCGTTCGGCTTGGCACCACAGATGTCAGCAGGCCTAAAGCTTCAGTAAGGGCTGCTCTATTAAAATTCACTTTCATAATGGACCCCTGTATCAAAAGGCTAAAAGAGTTAAAATAATGTCGAATTTCCAAACTTAAAAATATCGCTGTAGTCTACACTAAAAAGTCCCTGTTCACAATCTTTTTTTAAAAAAAGCTGCGGGATTCTAAACAAACCAAGTCGATATAAAAACACCTGTTCTAAAGCAGATAAGCTATCTAACGTCTGGACCCGGTTTGAGAACCACGATATAGGATTCTTTAGGAATGGGGCAAGTTAGTATACTATTATTTATAGTTTTAAATATAATATTAGTAGTCATATAACCTGTGAAATTCTTGGATTTCAAACAGGGTTTCTTTTTAAAGCTTTATACAGCAAATAATTAAGGGGGGCAGGGGCCTGTTTTCTCCTGTGGGGAAAGTATTGGGTTGCTTGTGAGTTTGTTTGGTAAAGCTAACAGGAGGGGGTATTAAGTGGTGTTGAGATGTTAATTATCATAGGGTTCAACAGGTTACTTAACACGGAATTTACAGTTGCGAGTACCCGTAGCAGACGGATATTAAGTGCTTGTTTTTGGTCTGGGACGAGGTATATTAACTGTTATAATACTTAGCCAAGAAAGAGAACTATTGAAGGATTGATTCCGGAGAAAAGAGCGCCACCGGAGTTAGTAACGTCGGTTCGGCCGCGAGAAAGCCGTTTATGAGGCAGTGAGCACAGAGCCTGGGTATCAGTATTGGAAACGAGTAGAGAATATGGAGAAAGAGAATAAAGAAAAAGCAGGTAGCCGGGAGAAAAACCTCTTTGTGGGTTTTGATGTTGGCAGTAGTTTTATACATTATGCGGTTCTCACCGAAGACAGGGAAATAATATATTCTCCGAAACCAATAATGCATTTTGCCAATCCGCTTGGAGCTATAAAACAGGCCTGGCGGGACGTAATAAAACGATTCAATAAAGATAAGATAAAGAATACCGCGTTTTCAGGAAGCGGAGCAAAGTCCTTTCCAGGCGTTATGAAAAGTTTAACGTATAATTTTGATAGTGTAACAATTCCTAAAGGGGCAGGACTGGTTAGCCCGGATGCAGAATATATTTTCCATATAGGGGCGAAAGATTCCTACTTTTTCAACTTAAAGAACATAAACGGCAAGAAGATTATTCAGGAGTGGAAGACGGGAACTAAATGCGGTGGCGGCTCCGGCACGTTAATAGAAAAGCAATGCAGAAGACTGTTCGAGGGCGAAATCCTTGGTCCCCAATTAGAAGACACTCCAATAGCTGGAGATGAAAATGAGAGAGAAGCTGTTGGAATAAGAAACAGGGCGAAATTACAATCAAGACTGGAAGAAATGTTTTTTAGAGCGGAAAAAGAAGCCAAAAACTCAAAAGAGCCAAGTGAGTTCTTGGCAAGATGCGGCGTCGTTATCCAATCTGATTTGATTCATAAGCAAAATGAAGGGGCCAAAAGAGAAGATAACCTGGCGGGACTTTTTAGGACGGTTGCAAGAAATTATAAGATCGATGTTCTTGGGGCAAGAGAATTTAAGGATTACAAAAATTCCAATAGTGCGATAGCAACAGGAGGTGTTTTGGCTAATGGGCTTATAAGGGAAAATTTAGAGAATCTCCTTGGGATTTCTATAGAAAGGCCAAAACATTACCATAACATAGCGGCCATAGGTGCGGCATTAAAGGGAGTAGAAGAAAACAACAGCTTTGTTTTTAATCTTGAGCAGCTTGAAAAGGTTGCCGAGTTCAGTAGAGAAAAAAGACACTTTGCCCCTCCTCTTTTTGAGTATCTTGAAAGAGTAAATGAAAAGAGTGTTCACCTGGAAGAGAAAGTACAGGAAAGAACAAAGATTATAATAGGTATTGATGGGGGAAGCACGACAACAAAGGGGACTTTGGTTGAATTAAAAACAGGAAGACTTCTTGACAAGCTTTACATTAAAACTTACGGCAATCCCGAAGAGTCATTAAAACGTGTTATAAAATATTTAAGCAGACACAAAGACAGAGTGATTGTCAAGGGAGTCGGCGCTACCGGTTCTGCACGAAAATTATATGAGAAGATCTTAATTAACAAGAAAAAATCTGAGGAATTAGCAAAAGCAGGAATAGAAATTACAGATAAAATAACTGATGAAATTACCTGTCACGCTCTCGGCGTCAAACATTATGATTCTGATATCGACACCATTTTTGAAGTAGGCGGCCAGGATATGAAGTTTACCAGTTTCGCCGGGGACGGAACAGTTAAAGAAGCAAAAATGAATTATAGCTGTCAAGCGGGTTCCGGCCAGACCCTCGAAAATATGGCGGACGTTATAAATTTGAATGTAGAGAATTCTTTGCAGGAAGCTGCATTGAACGCGGGAAGGGTTCCAATAATTGACTCGACTTGCGGCGTTTTTATGGAGATGGACGAAAACCGGCTCATAGCGGAGGGTTTCAGCAAAGAGGAGATAGCCGCTGCGATACTAAGGGGAACGGCGGCGAGTTATTATTATAAATTTGTTGGGGGCCCTCAACACGTTGGAGAAAAATGCTCTGCCCAGGGCGGCCCTCCCTTGGGAAAAGCTTTTCTTGCTGCTCTTGCGCAAGTAACAGATAAGGAAATAGAGGCCTATCCTCATAGAGAAATGTTCGGAGCATGGGGGCAAGCTCTGGACATCATTGAGAACATAAAACAATTAGAAGAACAAAACAGGAGGTATGAATCTGCCTTTAGAGGCTGGAATTTGGTGGATATGCCTTTTGAAAAACAAAAAGTTTCCTGCAGGGAGTTATTTATGGAGAAATCCTGCGGCGTAAGGGATTGTCAGCTCGAAGTATTTTCTATTGAAGACGATAAAATAATTACAGGGGGCTTCTGTCCAAGAGGAAATTCCGAGGCGGTTGCAAAACCAAAAATAAATTATGTGGAAAAGTATCATAAGATATATGAGAAGCATTTCACAAAACAAGGAGACCTGTTAGAAAGAGTCTCTTCCGCCGAAATAGATAAAGAGAAGATGAAAACAGTAGGGATTAAGAGGAGTACCGCAACACTTGGAGAGAAAGGAATTTGGAGTGCTGCTTTATTCAAAAAACTCGGGTTTCATCCTGTAGTATCGCCGAGGACCGATAAAGAAATAGCAAAAATAGGAATTGACAATTCGAGAACAGACTTCTGCATAGCGAGAAAAATAGCCACGGGACATGCAGCAACGTTAAATAATCACCCGGATATAGAATACTTATTTAATCCAAGTTTTATTGAAGAGAGAAAGGAGAGTCCTCCGGATTTGAAATACTGTATTTACACGGAATCAGAGGGTTATGTCTTAAATGATGTTCTTTCTCTCGATAAAAACAAACAGATAAATCCCATTTTACATTTTGGCGATGAGGAGCTCGTTGTTCAGGCGTTTAAGCAGGAATTTAAGAGATTGGGATTCAAATTCACAAATAAAGAGATAAGAGGGGCTATTAAATATGCAAGTGAAGCTGAGGAAGAATTTAAGAAGGAGCTTTATAAGGAAGGAGATAAATTTTTAGAGACGGTCGAAAAAACCAGTGCAAAAGCATACGTTGGCATTGGTAGAGACTATGTCTTGCTTGACCCGGAGGCAAGCTCAAGCTCAGGGGCTATGTTTTCACAAATTAGAGGACTGTATTATATCCCGCAAATCTTTTTGGAGCATAGATTTAGAGATATTCCCATTAAAGGTATAGCAAACAATGAGTTTTGGGTGCAGAGCGTGAAGATATTAAAAGCCAGTCTGTTTGTGGCCGGTCATCCTGATTTATTTGCCATAATAATGATGAATTTTGGTTGTGGACCGGACAGCTTAAAAATTTACCAGGAAGAAAAAATTCAACAGGCGGCAGATAAAGCCGCACTTGTCTTATTAACGGATGCTCAAACCAACAATGCTCCTTTTGTAACAAGGACAGAAGCTCATGAGAGGGTTGTTAATCAAAGTAAGCCGAAAAAATTAAAGCTCGCAAAGATACGGCTAAGAGAATATTCAACGGAAAATAACGACAGGAGGGTCTGGTTGATTCCCTATATGGGGGACAGTAGTTTTGTTGCGGCTGCGGGACTAAAGCATTTTGGGATAAACAGCAGAGTACTGCCCACCAATACGGAAAAGGGCTATGAAATAGCACGGAAGCATATCTATACGGAAGTTTGCCATCCTCTTAAAGGAGTTGTAGGTGATGCCCTTGGTTTTCTAAATGAAGAAATTGAAAAAAAGGGCAAAGATTATGTTGAAGAAAACTACCTTGTTATGCTTCCCACGACGAGCGGCCCTTGCAGATTTGGGAAGTACGTGGAAGTATTAAGAGAATTTATGGACCGTGAAGGTTTAGAGAAGGTTCCTATCGCAGGCCCTTCCTCGGAAACCGATTACTTCGACATACCCTTACCGGAAAAGGTTGGTGCATCGAACAAACTCAAGGTCCAGCAGGTTCTGTTCAAGGGAATCAACGCCTCAGACCTGTTGGAAGACATAACCCTCAGATTCCGGCCGTATGCTGAAGATAAACAACAAATTACTGACTTGAAAAAAGAAAGACTCCTCGTATTAGGAGAAGTTATTGAAAACGGCGCCGAAACCGCTGATCTAATAGAGTGGGGAAAAGAGACTGTATCACGATTTACCCAGGCCAATCTTCGCAATCAAGACAGGTTCCCCCTCGTTCTTTATATAGGGGAGATTTATATGAGGCATCATGACCCCTACACTGATTATGTAATTGAAAAATTAGAAGAAAAAAATCTGGAAATCATAAGAGACCCTATAACGGATTGGTTGGACTACGTAAATCAGATGAATCAGAGAAATTCAAAAAGGGATATAGGATTAGGGATTAAAGCCTTAAATTTAGTTAGAACGTTAAAGGCAGTAAGGAAATTCAGCAAGTCTTTTATTAAAGGACGGTACATGTCTTATATTGAAGAGAAAATAGCTGAGCCGTTCCACGAAGTTCTTTATGGAAGGCATTCTCTTCCAAAGCCGATAGAAATAATCGAAACTTTGGAAAAGCAGCATGAGTTTCATGGAGATATTGAAGGAGAATCTCCGCTAAGCACAGGACTTGCTTATTATTTTATGAAGGATTTAATTGAGCCGAAAAACAGTGCTTTCATCTCGGGGATTTTTCATGTCGGGCCTTTTACCTGTATGCAGGAAGGAGTTGCAACGGCTAAAATAGAAGCAATGGCGAAAGAATTAAGAAAAACAAAGCTGGATTTAGTTTTTCCAATTATTCACGCTTTCTTTGGTGATTCTCCAAATCCGAATTTAGATGCTGAAATCGCAGTCTTCAAGGAGCAGTGCTATCAAAAGAAGGAAATGCTGAAAGAAAAACATGGATGAAAACAGCAGAGGAGTGGATGTCGAGTAGTAGGGGCAGGTCTATGTGCCTGCCCTGTCTCCTGCTTCTTTTCTTGGGCCTGTGAAATTGTTATAGGTTAAACAAGGCGGATTGCTAAGGCCTTTTGTAGAAAGCAGTTAGCGGCCCGGAGCCCCCACATTTCCTTGTGGATAAGTTGTTAAATTATCAGCGAGTTTGCTCGGCAAAGGCCTTTACGAAATCATGAATTTCATCACGCAGGGCATCTGATTTTAGTGAGGGGCGCTTATTGATATGGCAGAGGTTTGGGGTCGAGCCATTTAACAATCTTGTCCTTAATCGCCCAGGCGGTGAAGAAGTTGCCTGCTGGGTTGTGGTGGCCGATGTAGTATCGCTTGAGGTATGCGTTGATATCCATCTTGAAGTGCTGATAGTCGGCGCCGAAGACGTCGCGCATGTCGATGACGGGGTAGGGCTTATCCTTGAGCCAATCAACAAAGCTCTGGTCGAATCGTGGCTCGCCGCGCAGCTCTGCAGCGATATTGCCTTGGCGGAACGAGAGAATTATCATTAGTTTCTTGCCGGTTTTTTTAACGAACTGTTCGGTCCAGGTTACGATGTTGCGGGTTGAATACAGGGCGGCTTCGGTATGCAGTTTTCGGATTTGCCGCGCCGCTTCGGCGTCGGAGACAGTTCCGCTGGGGATGCCGAGGCTGTCGGCGACGTACTTGGCGAGCTTCGATGAGTTCACTCGCTTGGTGCGTTGGACTGAGACTACCTGCAGCACCGGGTCATCTTTGAATGTTCGCCATATGAAGTCCTCATCGCACATCTGATATACCTCTTCGGGCTTATCGAAGATGTTTTCGACTTGCTGACACTGGTCCTTCTGGAGATTGACTTTTAGATATGGCAGAGGCCAGCCGCACGGAGTACGGACGCCAAAGCGAATGCTCCGCCACGAATCCAGGTTACGAAAGTGGTCGTCGTCCCAGATGTTGAGAATAATGTATTCAGCCGGATTTTCCTTTTCGACCTTGAGCATGCGGAGATATGCCTGGTAAACACTGTATCCACCGACGCCGTAGTTGCGGATCGGCTCTTGTAAATGAGCGGCCAGGTATTCCTGCCAGGTTTCGCCGTCACTGACCTGGTCGCAGTGTGTGAAGCTGTTGCCGTAGGTGTGGATTCGACAGCGTTTATCGGGGAAGTTTGAGACTTTACGGGCTCCATCTGACTCGTAGTGGTAGAATCCTTTGGAGCCATCTACGCTGCGGCGACGGACGGAGTCGCAAAGGACCCACCCTAAGTCGGGTTCGAATGTCCAGCCTTCATTACGGCTGAGTTTCTCCTTGCCCTGTTTGCCGCGAATAAAATTCTCAGCCTGGTTACGGCTTGGCGTAATCCGACGCAAGTATACCTTGACTTTTGCCTCTGGTATCTGTTTCTTTTCCTTAGCGGTTAAGTATTGTGTTCCCATCAGAAGGGTTGCTGTTGTAATACCAAGAATAATTCTCTTTAACATTTTTTCTTCCTTCTCTAAATCAGGTTCTATTTCCGTTCTGCTATGGGTTTGTCGGCAGGGGCCTCTACGGAATCGTGAATTTCATCACACAGGGCATCCGATTTCAGGTTGTTTTTGTTTTCAGCCTTCTTGTTTTTACTC
This sequence comes from Phycisphaerae bacterium, assembly GCA_030601745.1. Taxonomy (GTDB): domain Bacteria; phylum Planctomycetota; class Phycisphaerae; order Sedimentisphaerales; family Anaerobacaceae; genus JAUVYQ01. Next base: position 11,477 of record JAUWBI010000029.1, on the reverse strand, counting down.
CTTTGCCTTTAGGTTCGAATCGAAAATTGTGATTAGTTTATAACATTTGGCCGGCGACTACAAGCGGGGCACAATTTTGACAGAAAAAGTGTCAAATTGACAGCCCGGCCAAGTTAGGGGCGCCCCCAAACGCCCTGTATTGCGTCTGGGAATGCCGAATGGTAAGGCCGAAAAGGCGATTATTCGCCGATTTTGCGCAACTTTACGCTGGTCAGCAATGCTGAAAATGCACATTCGGCACTGCTTTTTTTATGCCTTTTGGACCTCAGCACAGAGCGAAATACCCTTTATTCATACTGTTATTTGCGTTTTTTATCGGTTGGTCCTATAAAAAGATAAAGTTTTTCACGTTTCTTTGCCGAATAGTACTAATAAGTATTTAGTCGCTTGTTAGTATTGAAAAGCCATTTTTTGTGGCAAAATGGGGGTTTTCAGGGCGGGACTGGAGAGGATTTATGAGAACTATAGCGGTTGTTAATCAAAAAGGAGGCTGCGGCAAGACAACGGTATCGATAAATCTCGCAAGTGCGTTCGCTGGAGTGGGCCAGCGGACACTGCTGGTCGATATCGACCCACAGTCGCATTGTGCGGTGGGACTTGCCGTGCCCGAGGAGCAGATTGAGCAGAGCATCTACGATGTGCTGATAAGCAAAAGCCGGAACGAACCGATAAAGCTGACAGAAATACTCTGGCAGATTAGCGATAGGTTGGAGCTGGCGCCAGCCAGTATAGACCTGTCTGCGTTCGAGCAGCAGATGGCCGGTATCGCCGAGCGTGACTGCTGCTTGAAAAGTGCCCTCAGCGAAGTCAAGGGTGAATATGACTACGTAATAATCGATTGTCCGCCGGCCGTGGGCCTATTGACCTTCAATGCCCTCAGGGCGGCCACAGATGTTATTGTCCCTGTCGAGACGGGTTACTTTTCCCTCCACGGGCTCAGCAAGCAGCTTGAGACCCTCAATATACTCTGCAAACGATGCAACCAGCAGGTAGAAGTGAGGGTTCTGGCCAGTATGTATGATATAAGAACGAAGATGGCCAGAGAGATTTTGGCGGAATTGCGCGCCCACTTCGCCGACAAGATGTTCAGAACAGTCGTTAATTTCAATACTAAGATTAAGGAAGCATCCAGTTTTGGTCAGCCCATCGGTGAATACGATTCTGCCAGCAAGGGCCAGAGGGATTTTCGCTCATTGGCAGAAGAAGTTATTGACTCTGAGGCCAGGCAGCAGCGCCGGGAGATGGTCAACTCACTGGCTGGACAGCTCGAATCGATTAGTGCCACCGCTGATGAGCTGCTGCAGGCCGAGCCCATTTTGCAAAAAGACCGCGAAATGGAAACCCAGCCGGTAAAGCCCGCCATAGAAATTGTGCAGGCCACAAAGACTGAGGAACCCCGTTTTGCAGAGGAACGCAAAGCGAAGTCCCCTGAAAAATCAAAGCTGGCTGGTATTGACGCCCGGCTTTCCGACTATTATGGTGTTACGCAGATAAACGATGCTGTCATATTTGTAACGCTCTATCCGCGTGCCGATGGTGTCCAGGTTGCGGGTGACTTTAATAATTGGCAGCCGGGAAAGACACCTATGCAAAAAGTAGGCGACAGTGGCGTCTGGCAGACGAAGATAAAATTGCCCGAAGGCAAATATCGTTACCGGCTGGTCGTGGACGGCCAGTGGCAGCAGGACCCTTACAATGAGCTGACGGAATTGAATCCGTTCGGCGGATTTAACTCGGTCCTTGAAGTACACTAACACTTATGTTATTGCCGGGCCTGCCCCGCACTTATTAGGCATCTGCCGCCTGCCCCCGCATTTCTCTGGCGGGGGTAAATTAGTGCGGGGTCATTCCTGCAATAGGGTGGCGGCCTCAAGCGCAGCTTGGGGATGGCTCCGCTCCTGCATTTTTTGCGATTAATTTTTTTATTTTTTATTTGCCGACAATGTCCGATAAGGTTATAATTTCCCCTGCACAAGCGGGATTCGCCGGATAGTAACTGGTTGTGTATAAAATTTGTCGGTTGGTTGAGAATGGATGCTCCCAACGCCGTACAACGGATTGTCGCAATTGTTCTAATTGTGGGGGGGCTATCTTTCCCTGTTTTTGCCGGCCCGGTTTATACTTACAGCGGCCAGTTCGACCTGCCAATTCCCGCGCCGGATGACCCAAAGAGTGAATACGGCCAAGGCTGGATGGATGATGCTCTCATAGAAGTGCCCGTTTCCTTTACTATCCACGATCTTGATGTTCGAATCAGTTTGACGCACGAAGCTTTATTTGATTTACAAATCCTACTTCAAAGCCCGGCAGGAACAAATGTTCTTTTAAACCCGGCGGGCAATTTGGCGTTTATAGTAAGAGGAGAAGATGGCGGGCTTACCGCCTACGGTGGTTCAGTAGACTGGTTTTTTGACGATGAGGCTGAGGTATTGATAGAGGAGGCAACAGAGCCTTTTGTCGGTGCATTTAGGCCGGTTTGGAACTTATCCTTATTTGACAATGAGGATGCTTGTGGCACCTGGCGACTACGGATTGAGGATTGGTGGCACGCCGACACCGGCAATTTGGACAGCTTCGAGCTTATAATTACAGTTCCCGAACCCGCCACAGCCATCCTCTTGCTCCTCGGCATAGGCCTGATAACCCTACTCAACCCCCGCCGAACGTAGTCTTCGTTTGCCATTGCGATCTGCTTAGCCCCCTGCACTGTAGGGGGTTTTATTTTCCGCCCCCTGCCTCGTGAGATAATGCCTGCCCCGTGAGATAGTGAAACGTTATCTCCTCTCCATCATTGCGAGGAGGCCGCAAAGCGGCCGACGCGGCAATCACCCCATTTTCCCCACAATGAGATAGTGGTAAGATAGTTTCATTTCTTCCCTAACGCTACGCGTCAGCCGCACGGGCACCGCGTCGGCTGCAAGCACTTGTTAGGTCTGTTCTCTCTTAGTTACAGTTGCTTCATCTATTCGCCTTGCCAACAAACTTGCGAACACCAAATACTGCGCAGCTTTTAGTGTAGTTAGGTCATGAGCAAGACTATGGGCTTTGGGATTGCGTATACCCTGAAACGATCCCTTATATATCTGCATAAAACCTTTTTGGTCGTTCTGTCCGGATTCAGTATCAATTTCACTTAGAATTAGGTAGGGATCTTCTAAGGAAAACGCCTTTCCAATAAGCCTATCTCCATCATCCTTTAGGCCTGTTTTCTCTCTAATTAAATCAAAAACAGCTATGATTGAATTTAGGACTGCATCCCTGAGATGCCCATTATTGTATTGCTGTAGGGCATGTCTTGCTACTTCTGGATGGAGCAAAAACTGGAAATCTTCTATGTGGTCCACCGCTTGATCAATGCTGGCCTCGTGTACTGTAATTCCAGATGAGTTCCCAGAACGCCATGAGTGCATTTCTTCAACCACATCTCGAAAAATTTTATATCTTAAAATCCGCTCCCCAGGTGTAACAGTTGCGTCTTCTGCATAGAATTTTGTCGCCCATCCGCCAAATATTGGGGCCTCAATCATATAGGCAAGACCAATATTGATATCTTTCCTTGGCATGTCTGATATTTCCGAGAGTTTATTTAGATCAATGCTCTCTCCAGGGTGCTCTATATAAAATTGACGAAGAACATGAAATATATGTTCACACTTGTAAAACAGACTCTCTGCTTCAGTAGTGCTATCCAATAACTCTAATATTGCCAGCAATTTTGGGTAGTAATTATCGTCCCGCCTTTCAATATATCCATCCAATTCTAAGGCGTCTAATAAATTTAAATGTTCATGCCGCTCAGCACGAAACCGCGTTGCATTCAGCCCTTTCGAATGAGCCATACTTAATTTTAATATTTCTACCAAGAGTGACTTAGAAAGTTGATCCAATTTTGTGCTTCCTTCTTAGCAAAGCCCTAACTACTGATTATATGAATTTGTTATTTGCCAACTTCGACAGAATATGGTTCAAGAATACCATTAGTTTCATATATCTTCTGCCAGAACAGATTCAAACGTTCACAATCACCGTGACAGGCTTCAGCCCACTTTATTAATAACTCTAAAGATATCATACAGAAGCCTCTATCCTTTACAAATTTCTTCTGGTTATCTTCTAACCAAGCAGGAGAACGATTCTCAAAGGGCATGCCTATGGGTCCATTAAAAATAAAAACGCCCTTATAGCGTTCAGGGTGTATATGAGGAGGCTGCCAAATGCCAATTGATACACCGCTAATTTCGGAACTAGGTTTATTCCATAGTTTATAACCACTTTTCCTAACTCCCTTTTCGCCAGAAAGATCGAAAACATAATCGTCTAATTGACGAAGATGGTCCATTTCTGGACTTTGTTTACTCCTCGATTTAACCTCAATAACAAGTGGTAAATAAAATCCAGATTTCTTTGAAGGTTTTATTACAAAATCTTCCATACCAAGTCGACCATCTTCTACTTCCATCCCTGCGTGTTCAAATAACAATCGAACTCTTATTTCCAATCTACTACCTTCAAGTCCGACATCATTACCTAAATCTATCAATCTATTTCTAGCCATTTTGTCTAGCAATTGTCTGAACTGGCTGAAAAGATTATTGTAAGTATCAGTAGAAATTTTGGCCGTAAATCTTTCGAGTTCTTTTCTGACATTATCAATTGAGTTATTCATGAGTCATTTTATTAATAATCATATAACTACTGCTTATATGGTTTCCGTATAACGAAAAAGCTCAACGGCCGTATTACTCGCGGACCGAGTCAAACGAGATGTTACGTCTTTAGAAAACGTTTCATCATTAGGTCTTTTTTAGCAATTGGGACAATATCCTTTAAACAGCTTAAAGTAGCTGCGAGATGTTCGTCAAGGTAACTGTACCAGTCTTGTTCGTGAGAAACAGCATCTGACTCCTTCATATATTGCGCAAGTCGATCAAGAGCTTTCCGAGAAAGTAGGAATGATCCCATATCGATAGCTTTCTGTATGGCATCCTTTCCCTGTCTTGCCCGTAGTCCCAACTCATGATCCCTTTCTTTCGATAGTTCTCCGAGCTGTTCATACGAACTCATGTGTGCAATATAGAAGGACTTCGAATTGTGAAGAGCCTCAATAACAGCGGAGTAGGCGTCAGCCTTCATTTTCCAAAACCACTCCGCTCTGAACCTTCTCATGGAAAGTTGCACCGTTATCCACGAACTTACAGCAGCAATAAGGATACCTATAAGGATTGGTTTAAGAATCTGTAAGTCTATTTCTGTAAACATAACTACTGATTATATGTTTTCCGTATAAAGACAACTTTGCCTTCGACGGTTAGCCGATTTTATTCCGTTACATTCTTGATCCGTCTCTTTGCAACAAGACGTAGCTTTGCTGTTAAGCTACGTTTAAAGTCAGCATGAAATGTCAAGTGACCTGGTCGTTTTGAAAACCGGTACTCCAGTATTCCGTTGAGGTCAGACAGAGCTCTGGGTCTTGGCTGATAGTGGGCCGACCTGAGGATAAAAACGTATGTTCCAATCCCTATTGCCAAACCTAGCTCAAGAATGACATTAAGATTGTATGTGCTCAAGTCAAATAGTGCAACATCAGCAGACTTGATCTGACGACAAATGTCACAGTAGATACTACCGTCCTTTGCCCCCAAGGAATTGAAGGAGAACCTCACAGGAAGATTCTGCTTAAGGCTTCGGATCACACTCATTACCTCCGAACGAATAAGTGCTGCGTTGTCGGACCGAGTGCTCCAGTCATAGGCGTAGACTATTCGGACAAGATCATCACCTCTTGACCGCTCAATCGTCCTCCGCTTGCCGCATGTTCGAGAGTTATGTAGTAGACATATCGCTGACATTTGTTACTCCATCGGCCAACTAATATTGTTTTCGTATAAGAACCCAACGCCCCGGTTGTTCAAAATAGACCTGCCGGTTCTCTATCATCTGTTGCGTCTCCCTAATCTTGAAATACGAATCCAAAGCTTGTCGCTCATCGCTCGTATCTCGTATAGATTCCTGCTTTCGCAGGAATGACAAACAGACGATTCGAGGAAGTATTGCGCCCTTGGGTGTTTTATCTCACGGGGTAAAAAATACCTAAAAAGAAGGCAAAAGTCAAAGGGAAAATCGATTCATTATTTACTATTGATTATTGATTATTTCTCTGCGGCCTCAGCGTTCTCGGCGGTAAAACAGCTAAAAATTTCGCCAATTTTCAATCAAAAGTGTGGGTAGTTTTTAGAAAATTTAGATTTTTCTAAAATTTTTTTTACTCCTTTTCTGACAACGAGTTAATCCTGTTTATCCTGTCAAAAAAGCCCGAATTTTCGACTCAAACGCGCAGGTTCGCCCAATTATAGAGGGCCGTCTTTTTCGCCCCCGGCCAAAAAACAGGCCAAGCCAATAACCAATTAACCAATGAACCAGTTAACCAATGAACCAGTTAACCAATCCGGACTCAACCCATACAACCGGAGTTTATCCTCGAGAAGCTGCTCCTTGACCTCGAAACAGAGGACCCACAAATTCCTCGCTTTACTCTCTCCTATCGTCGCTCTACATCTGTCGAGAATCCTCGACAAATCGCACCTTTTTATGCAAAACAAACCCAATTTGCTGGATACTCAAATGAACGTAAAGTCTATTCATACAGTGGCTTATGAAAATAAATCCAATTGGACACTTGGTGAAAACAAACCCAATCAAACCCAATCCCCCCGCCCCCGTTTTTACCCCCAAAACCAACGTTGCCCCCGAAAAAATAAGCCAAAAAAACCCTATTTCCCGCTAAATCACGATAATTTTAGTTTTCAATTCTGTTAATCTGGGTAGCTAATTTAGTGTAGTTTTGAATCCTTTTCGATTACCTTTTTTTCCTGTCTCTTTTTGAACTCAGCCAATTTTTCTTGAAGGTTTTTATCAGTCAATGCCAGGATTTGCACTGCGAAAATGGCGGCGTTTTTCGCACCTGCCGCCCCTATTGCCATAGCGGCCACCGGCACGCCGGGCGGCATTTGTATCGTGCTCAATAGCGCATCAATCCCCTCTAACCCGCCTGCCGAGATTAATGGTACTCCAATAACCGGCAGCGTCGTTCGTCCAGCTAAGGCACCGGCCAGATGAGCAGCCATACCGGCAGCGGCAATTATCACCTTTATCCCGTTTTTAGCGGCATTCTCGGCGAATTCAGCGGCTATTTGAGGCGTCCGGTGGGCTGAAATCACACGCACCACCGGCTCAATGCCAAACTCGGAAAGCGTATCAATACAGCTCTGCATTACGTCCCTATCGCTGTCCGAGCCCATCACCACCGCTACCGGACCTGTTTTTTCAGATACCATTTGTTTTTCCTTCTGGAGAGGTTACAATATTTCGGAGTATTAGAATATGCGGTAATAATAACAGCCCGGTACGGCAAATGCAAGTAATAGGTGTCAAAAATGCAAGCAAGAAAACCCATTGTTGCAGGTCAATTTTATCCCGGCCAGCACGATTCCTGCGTGGATGAAATCAACGAGTGCCTCAAAGGAAGGGCGTCAGGCAAGTCATTGCCTGAAACGATAGCAGCCGGCATTGTTCCGCACGCCGGCTGGACATTCAGCGGCAGTTTGGCGGCGTTGGTCTTCTCAGCAATCAAACAGCGGCACCAAAGGGTCCATACCTTTGTAATATTCGGGGCCGCCCACGGTTACTTTGGCCAATCGCCGGCTGTTTACGAGACCGGAAGCTGGATAACGCCGCTCGGCGAAGTTGCCATTGATGAGGAGTTGGCCGGTGCCGTATTGAGCAGTGGCGCGGCCGTCAGCGACTCTGCGGCCCACAGGGCCGAGCACAGTATCGAGGTGCAGGTCCCATTTATACAGCATCTTTTTCCTCGCGCGGAAATACTGCCGATTATCGTCCCGCCGAGCGAGCAGGCGATTTTGCTGGGTGAGACTATCGGTGACATTACCACCCCGGCGGGAAAGAAAATCGTTTGCATCGGCTCGACCGATTTGACCCATTACGGCCCGCGTTATGGCTTTACACCGATGGGAATGGGTGCGGAGGCTTTGAAGTGGGCAGACAGGGTCAACGACCAAAAGTTTATTGATTTAGTCCTGAAGCTTGAGCCGCAAAGCTTGCTCGCCAGCGCGGCCGAGAACTGCAATGCCTGTGGCGCCGGCGCAGCAGCCGCGGCGGTTGCAGCCGCAAAAAAACTCGGCAAAACTGAAGGCCTGTTGCTTGCGCACACCAACAGTAATGAGGTAATGCTCCGCAAGATGGGCACCACAAGTGCCGAGAGTGTCGGCTATGCAGCGATAATCTTCTAATATCCTGTTGGGTATTCTGGTTTGCCGGCGTTACATCAGTTTTTTCGCAACACTCAATACGCACGACGCAATACGGTTGAAAGCCAACGGTCGGATTCGAACCGACAACCACTGGTTTACAAAACCAGAGCTCTACCGTTGAGCTACGTTGGCTAACCGCCTTTAAAGCAAACTATTATGCCTCTTTGTTGAGACGTACGAACAAGTTGCTACTTACTTTACATCCAATCGGACAATATTGCAAGAAGATTAAGGGTAAGTTGTACTACTTCGGAACGGGTGAGAAACAAGCTCTACAGCAAAACCTTGAGCGGGAATCGGATTTGCACGCAGGTCGTAACAGCAGGACTGGCGCTGGGGCCGGTAAAATTTTGTATAAATTAGGAATACAGGCCTTGAAAAAGATTTAGCTAAATGGTAAAATAAAGGGGATTGTGGAAGAAAGAGCTGTTTGGAGTAGAAAAAGGCGCTCGTACCCTTATTAGACCTATATGGGCGCTACCTCCAGAAGGTTGTGATTTCACCGAGCACATAAAACGAAATGGCGAGGGGTAAAGTAATGAGGGGTAAAGGAAAGAGTGTTATTATGAGTGAACGAAGGGGGTTTACCCCGTTAGAAATAAAGGTTTCTAATCGGGCAAGCAAAAGATTTCTAACGGGGTTTACGTTAGTGGAGCTTTTGGTGGTGATTGCCATTATTGCGATATTGATGGCGATATTAATGCCGTCACTGCAGCGGGCGAGGAAGCAGGCCAAGGCGGTGGTTTGCAAGTCCAACCTGAAGCAATGGGGTCTTGCAACGCTGCTGTACAGCACAGAATATGACGACATGTTGTGGCCGGGCACGTATGCGCAGGGGGTTCCTCAGTTGCTCGGAGACTGGATGGAAATGTTGCGCCCATATTACGCAGATATAGATGAAATCCGCTGCTGTCCGTCAGCAACGAAGTCTTGTCAAGACCCCGGTAACGAGAAGCGCGGCAGCGTTGATACCGTCTGGGGCGTCCCTGGTGTGGTATCTCCAGGTGAGGAATGGAGGCAGGGATACTGGGGCAGCTATGGAATTAATAGTTTTATAGGAAGCATCCGCAGATCCAAGTACCGGGACGAATGGTACTGGAAGACGACTTCTATGCCAGGCGTCCGTGATGCTCCGGTCTTTGCAGACAGTACTTTTTCACACACCTGGCCAAGGGATGACAATCCTATTCCCGCCGACCCGTTTTTAGTTTACGACGATATTCCGGAAAATAGCGGGGATATAAGGCGGTTCTGCATCGCCAGACACAACAAAGGGATAAATGCCTGTTTTCTCGACGGGGGAGTCAAATACATATCGATACCGGACCTGTGGAACACTAAATGGCACCGCGAGTTTGAATACCAATATTATACCGAAGATGATTTTCCCTGGTTACATTAAGGACCTTTAACAGCAGGAGGACAACTTGAGGGGGTCGCAGCTTTTAACGGTACAGAAAGCAACGTTGGTAGAGACCGGCTGTTATAATACGAAACTGCAAAATGTGGTCTCGTTTATATCTGCTCATTGAGTTTAATCATATTTTTAGCGGCTTGCAGGGTTTTGTTCCGGAGGGCTTTTGGTGCCAGGACCAGGACCTGGTCGCCATAGCCGAGTATCCACCAGGTTATTTCACCGAGGCCGTCAACGCGAAACTCCACGGTGGCGGAGCCGTCGCTGTTGCGAGTGACTTTTTGTGTGCTGTGCCATTGTACCTCGGTGACATTATTAGCTACTCTGGGCAGGAACCGCAGCTTGATATTGTAAATTCTGCCTTCCGGTATCATTGACCAGGCCCTGCCGATGTAGTCATATAAATCGAATTTCTCGCCGCCCAGGAAGCATTTCTCCGTACTTTTTAATTCCTTGATGCGGTTAAGCTTAAAGGTGCGGACGCTTTTGTGCAGGCTGGAGAGACCTATCACATACCACGCCCGGCGGTTGTAGAGCAAATGATAGGGGCACAGCTCGACGTCGATAACCTTGCCCTCGAAAAGTGAGTGGTAGCGGATGTTCATCTTGCGTTTCCTGGCGATAGCTTCTTGCAATTGTGCGAAGGTTCTGTCAAGTCCGCCAGGATGGCGGATCGGTGCCTGAGCGCCGAGCCTGGTAGAGATATTTCGCAGGGCTGTATTGCAATATTGTCTGATTTTAGCAGGCAGATTGTTTTCGATTTTCAGAGCGGCCAGCAGGGCTGAATTTCTGAACGGCAACTGTATCTGGTTACTTGCCTTGTGGGCCAGCAGAAGCAGACTAAGTGCCTCCTGGAGGTTCAAATCTACGGGTGGGAGGAAAAATTCGGGCTCTATGGTATAGCCGCCGGTCCTGGCATCGTAGTGATACGGCACGCCGATAGCCCGCAGTTCTTTCAGATCGCGGAAGACCGTCCGCCGGCTCGTCCCAAATATCTTTGACAAATCATTAACGGCATAGCTTTTTCCTGCTTGCAATGCTGTTAAAATCTGTATGACCCTACTAATCCTGCTGGATTTCATAGTCTGGCTCCTTTTGCGTATCTTGTGTCCCGTGTTCCGACTTACGATTTATGAACCACAATTCCCGATTATACGGCCAATATGGCGGTAGTGTCAAAATTTTACCTTGACATTTTGGGGACGACCCGGAACCCGTGGGTTTCGGAAATGTGGTGGAACCGGCCCTGATTCTGTACGGTGGTGTCGAACCCCGTTAGAAATCGCCTCTTTCTGTCCTATATTATTCGTTAGAATCTCCTAACGGGGGTTGACAGCCAGGCCGGTGGCTGCTATAATAAATATATAGTTAATGGTGGGTTTTGTGCCGCCCAAACGGTAAAGGTGCGGGGTTGCCCGATACAAAGACAATTGTCTGAGAGGAACAGCCGGCTTGTTGGATTTCACAAAGAGGGAAAAATGATGAAAAACATCTCTGTTTTTGTTTGTAAAGTGATTTTGGGTATTATATTGTGTGCTCTGGTTCTCCTGCCTTACGGCTGCGGCTCTTACGCGCAGTTGGGTGAGACCGAGGCTGAGGTCAGGAGAAGGCATCTGCGCACTGCTCGTATTAACCGGCAGGAGCTGGCCGAAGACATAGACAAGGCGTTGCTGCTTGATAAGCCGAGCAAGTTAACCGATAAAAGGATACCCTGAGACGCAGAAGCTAAAAGCTAA
>JAUWBI010000117.1 GCA_030601745.1 Phycisphaerae bacterium | reverse complement strand
TTTGATGGTGCTCCATATGGAGGTGCCCTGTTGTTTTGGGTTGACGCATATCGCACGCGAAGCCATTGCCCGCAGTGGAGTGAAAATAGCTTTTGAAGATGTTACGATAGATTTGCATGGCAATGTCAGTAAGACTGAAACAATAGAAAGTTAGCGGCTGATTTGAAAATAGGATGGCACAATGGCTGATTTTATTAAGTCGATAATCGTAGGTTTTTGGGCTACCATAGCCGAGATGTCACCCTATTTATTGTTCGGCTTTTTCGTGGCAGGCGTCCTTTCCGTGCTCGTATCACAGCGACTTGTAGAAAAGCATCTGGGCGGCAGGGGTATATGGCCTCTGTTAAAGGCGTCGCTTTTCGGGATTCCGCTGCCTTTGTGCTCGTGTGGCGTCATTCCGGTATCAATGTCACTGCACAAGCAAGGTGCGAGCAAAGGTTCCACCGTATCATTTTTGCTGTCCACGCCTCAAACCGGCATGGACAGCATTTTTGTTACCTTAAGTCTCCTCGGCCCACTTTTCGCCATTTTCAGACCATTGGCAGCACTCGTAACCGGTCTTGTCGGAGGCGGCCTGGTTGATGTATTCGGCCAAAGCGCACGAGATGAAACCCGTGACCCGCGTCCCGATACACGAGCAACGAGTCACGAGCAACAAGCAACGAGAAATAAAGTTGCCAGAGGATTAAAATACAGCTTTGTTACACTGCCGCGTGACATTGGCAAAGCGCTGCTGGTAGGACTGATTATCGCTGCTGTTATCTCCGCCCTGGTGCCCGAGGGCTATTTCGCAGACAAACTGGGTCCCGGAATTCTCCAGATGGTAGTCATGATGTTTTTGGGCATTCCGGTTTATGTATGCGCAACCGCCTCGGTGCCGGTAGCGGCTGCATTGATATTGGCAGGGTTAACGCCGGGGGCGGCATTGGTCTTTCTTATGACCGGCCCGGCCACCAACGCCGCGTCATTTGTAACCATCTGGAAGGTTTTAGGCAAAGCAACAGCAATTACATACTTGGTTACTGTGGCAGGGTGTGCTCTCTTAGGAGGTATTCTACTCGATTATATCGCTGCCGGTGTTGACTTTGAAATAGCTGCTCGGCCTGGTTGGATGCTGCCAAGCGCGGTAAAATATATATCGGCCGTGGTGCTTTTGGCGGTCCTGACATTTGCAATCCTGGGCAAAAGAAAACAGGCTTAACTATCTCGCAGTAACACAATATCTATTTTATGATGCGGATAGATTCATATAGCTTTGGAGTTATGAAGGTTGACAGCGCCGAATACAGGGCGGATTTGATTGTCTTTCCGGACAGAGTCAGGTCCAACTGGTGGCGCAGGCAAGGCCACAGTCTGGCTATAGAAGACCTGAATGATGTTCTCGGCTTTAAGCCGGACGTTCTGGTAATAGGCAAGGGAGCATCAGGGCTGATGGAGATACCGGTTTCGATTGAAAAAGTCCTTCAAGAAAAAGGTATAGAACTGATTGCAAAGAACACCGGCCAGGCGTGGGGCCTCTTTAACGAGCAGGTTGAAAAAGGCAGAAAAGTAGTGGGTGCGTTTCATCTTACGTGTTAACGACAGGTCGAGACCAGCTATGCAGATAAAATTACAGTTCCTCGGTGCAGCTCAGAATGTTACAGGTTCTCGACACCTTCTGCAAGCCAACGGTGTCCGCCTTCTCGTAGACTGCGGATTCTATCAGGAACGGCAGTTCAGGGCAAGAAACTGGGACCGGTTTCCCGTAGAACCGGCCAACATAGACGCCGTCCTTCTAACCCATGCCCATCTCGACCATTGTGGTTTATTACCGAAGCTCGTTCGAGAGGGATTCAAAGGCAGGATATACTGTACCGCCGCCACGGCGGAGATTGTCCGGATTATATTATTGGATTCGGCTAAAATACAGGAAGAGGACGCTGAATATAAGCGCAAAAGGCACAAGCGAGAAGGTCGAAAAGGCCCTTACCCGGTGGTTCCACTTTACACTACCGAAGACGCCGAGGCCTGTTTCCCGCTTTTCTCAACTCTCGAATACAGGAAGTCCGTAAATATCGCCGATGGCGTGGAAGCTACTTTATATGACGCAGGTCATGTCCTTGGCTCTTCGATAATAAGGGTGAAGGTACGCCAGGATGGACAGGAAAGGATTATCTTGTTCTCAGGGGACATTGGCCGGCCTGACAGGCCTATCGTATGCGACCCAACCGTTTTTGACTACGCCGATTATGTTCTCATTGAGTCAACCTATGGCGACAGAGTACATCAGGATACCGAAGATATAAAGAAGCTGATTGCTGACGTAATAAACTCGACGAAAAAAGCCGGCGGCAACATTATAGTCCCAAGCTTCGCGCTCGAACGTTCGCAGGAAGTTTTATATTACATAAACGAGCTGCGACTGGCCAATAGGATACCAAAGTTGAAGGTCTTTTTAGACAGCCCGATGGCCTCAAGGGTTACGAGGGTTTTTCAGAATCACCCGGAATTGTTTGATAAAGAGATGACCGAATTTGTCAAACGACATAAATCACCTTTCGACCTGCCGGGACTGAAAATGGCAGGCACGGCCAAAGAGTCAAAGGCAATCAACCACATAAAAGGAACAGTTATGGTCATAGCAGGCTCCGGAATGTGCACCGGCGGCAGAGTAAAACACCACCTGGTCAACAACATCTCCAGACCGAAGAATACGATAATGTTCGTCGGATATCAGGCAACCGGCACGCTCGGCAGGTCAATTGTCGACGGTGCTGAACGAGTGCGGATACTTGGCGAGAAATATAAGGTGAAAGCGAAAATAGTTCGAGTACACGGTTTTTCAGCCCATGCCGACAGGAACGAGCTGCTCGAATGGTTAAAAGAATTCCAAGCCGCTCCGAGGGGCATCTTTGTCGTACACGGTGAGACCGAAAGTGCACTCAGTTTCGGTGACTATGTCAGAGAACAAACCGGCTGGAAGGTAACCGTCCCGGCCTACGAAGATAAGATTGTTCTCGATTAGCCGGTGCGAAGCTTGCGCAGAATATCCCAATATGCCCCGCGTGCACCTTTGCCGATTGCTTCTACAAGTTCGGTATTATCATTGTAATTGTGGTCAGTGGACTGGCTACTTTTTAGAGCTTCCGGGGCTATTTCCGGCATTGGCTCAAAGAATCTTTCATCTGCCGCAATTAAATCCTTTATAAGCCCGGCCGGCTGCTCACCGAGGGCTTCAGATATATAGAAAGTTGGTTTGAAGAAATCCACAGGCCCCTCGTACTTTCGGTGAATGTTCGGGTTCGTCTCCGGCGGGCCTTCGTTTGCCGCTATTCGGGCCATTTCAATGCCGGGGTAGATTCTTATACCGAGCGGCGCCCCTGCGCAATCGGGGTCAATTTGCTTAATGAAATCTATTGTCTCTGCGACCGTTTCCGGCGTTTCACCAGGGCCGCCAAATAGCAAATCTATCATAACTGTTACGCCGTTAGCACGGCACAAACGAACCGCCGAGGCAAGGTCTTCTTTAGAATGCCGCTGGCGATAGGTCTTTAGAATTGATGGGCACGCAGAGTCGCCGGTAAAGTCGATACCGACACAGCCGGCTCTGCTCATAGCTCCGGCAAGTTCGGCATCGAAAGGCACCACCGCCATATATGTGTACCAGCGTACCTTTTTTGCAAATGAGCGGCGGCTGAACTCTTCGCAGACCGCATAGGCGTGGCTTCGAGAGATGTTAAACTCAGAGTCACACAAATGCAATACTTCTATTCCCTTGTCTATTAGAGACTGGACCTCATCGGCGACTTCCGACGGGTCTCGCGGTCTGACTGCCACACCCTTAGCCAGAGGGTCGGCACAATACAGGCATCGGCGATTACAGCCCCGTTTGGTCTCCAGACCACACTGTCCTCCTTTTTTGAAGTAAGCGAGGTTATCAATCGCATCACGCTCGGTGGGCAAAGAAAGTGGTGCGGGCCACGCTGGTCGGTTGCTGTGAATAACTCCGTCCCGCCGCCAGACTAATCCATCTATGTGCTCAAACCGTTCCGGTCGCTGCAGTTGATTAAGAAGTGAAACTATTGCCTGCTCTCCGTCACCTCGAATCCCAAAGTCAGCGCCGGTATATTCGACGATTCGCTCGGCAAAAATGGAAAAGCCCACGCCGCCAATTACAATTGGTGCATCCGTCATACTTCGTATCGTACGGATAGTGTCAGTTAGGGCGGGGATAAACCACCGGGCGCTTGGCCAGAAAGAATCGTCCACATTGCGAAACGAGACCCCCACCAATTGCGGGCTGTGTGTAGCGAAATAGCCCTCGAGAGTCTTTGACGGGTCATCCGCAAGACATAAATCAACTACGTCTGCCTGGATTCCGGCTGCTCTGACGGCCCCTGCGATATAGTCCAGGCCAACAGGCCCTATGGGAGGGACCATCACATTTGTGTTTATCAGCGCTAACATCAACATCATAGTATCCGCATTGGCAAAATCGTTCAAGATTTATGCTGAATGCCTAATTTGCTCCGACAAAACGTTCAGCGCTGCCGCCGGCATAGATGCAAATGTCTAAAATGAGCCGGAAAAAACTGGCGGGTGGCAGCCTCAAGCGCAGCTTGGGGATGGCTCTGCCCGGAAAAAACTGGATTGTAAAAAATTTTGTCTTGTGTTATACTCACAAACGGTTTGGTAAAAACGTTCTTAAAATCAGGAGGCTAAATTATGAGCAGTATGAAGGTTTCAGAAAATGCAGGATTCAGGGGGTCTGTTCTACCAACAAAATCCGGATGGATTATGGTTTTGGGGATTCTGGCGTTATTCCTGGTAACAATTAGTTCCTGCTTTCCCAACAACAATTCACCTTCGTCTCGGAGAAAAAAAATGCCCGTTATTTTTGATACCGACATCGGCGATGATATTGACGATACCTGGGCATTGGCTATGCTCCTTCAATCGCCTGAACTCGACGTTAAATTAGTTACGACAGCAGTAGGTAACACCTCATCAAAAGCAAAAACCGTAGCCAGGATTCTGGAAACTGTCGGCAGGACGGATATACCCGTTGGCATAGGGGTACAACACCACAAGGGCAGCCACAGGCAGGATGCATGGGTAAAAGACTACAAACTGTCGTCCTATCCCGGCACCATTTATCAAGACGGCGTGCAGGCTTTAATTGATACTATAATGAACTCTCCTAAGCCGATAACGGTAATTGCCGTAGGTCCCCTGCCCAACATTGCCGCCGCACTTCAGCGCGAACCTCGGATAGCTGAGAAAGCAAGATTTATCGGGATGCACGGCAGTATTCGCCGCGGATACGGAGGTAACCCAAAACCCAGCGCCGAATACAATGTCAGGGCCTTTGCCAAAGAAGCACAAAAGGTCTTTACCGCCGGCTGGAATATGACAATTACACCTCTGGACACCTGCGGTATAGTCCAGCTTAAGGGCCGCAAATATCAAAAAGTACTGAAGAGAAACAGCCCTTTAACGCGGGCGTTAATGGAAAACTATCGTGCCTGGTACAAACAAGGGATATTGAATAAGCAAAAGGATTTGAGCGAGGATGAAGTCAACAAAAGGGTCGATAACAAGGTCAATACAAGCAGCACAACCCTTTACGATACGGTGGGCATTTATCTGGCCATATCAACCAAATTGGTTCAGATGGAAAAACTCGGCATTCGCGTTACCGACGATGGCTACACAGTAATCGATAACAAAGCCAAAACCATTAGCTGTGCCACCGAATGGAAGGATTTAAGCGCCTTTGAAGATTTCTTAGTCGCTCGATTAGCGAAATAAAAACCAGGCCCGAAAGAAATAAGTAGTCGGTACTGAGAAAGCTGGGGATTGTCGGCTTATCACTGGTTGTTTTGTGACTTTCTCTTTTTTAGTTCTGCAAAGTAACTCAGCAGTATGCCTAATTCAAACAGCACATACAGCGGTACTGCCAGGGTTACCTGGGAGATTACGTCAGGCGGAGTGGCCATAGCTGCTACTACAAAGATAGCCAGTATAACAAACTTCCGCGATTTGTTCAGCGCCTGGACTGAAACCAGGCCTGTCCTGTTCAAAAAGAAAATGGCCGTTGGCGTTTGAAAGGCCAACCCGAAAACTAACATAAGGTGACTGACAAAAGCAATGTAGTGCTGAAAGGTAAATTGTGACTTTACGTCAAGTATTCTCTGATTGAACGATACCAGAAATTTCAGAGTGAGAGGTGCAACAACGACAAGAAAAAAAAGTGCTCCGGCGACGAATAAAACTGCTGAAAAAGGTGCCGCAATGTGAACGTACCGTTTTTCGTGCGGATAGAGTCCGGCGGCAACAAACATCCACAACTGATAGAAAACCCAGGGAGATGAGAGTAACAGGCCCGCAATTAAGCCAATCTTTATATAGCTGATAATCCCGGCCGCTACCTTAATTATCTGGAGCGGCATTAGTTTATAAATGTTTAGCTTGTCCTCCTCTTTCTTGACTTTATCTTTCTCTTTCTTGACCCAGTATCTGTCTTCATTATCGGCATCGGCTATCAGCCATCTCTCGCCTTTCCATATGACCAACTCTTTCGAGATGGTGACATCCGGAGAAAGTGAGACACCATTATCTTTGAATTCCTGCTGCAAACCTTCCGGGATGACACCATTGTCTAAATCACTTTGGAGCTCCAGCTCAACGCTAAACAGAAGCTTGGCGGTTGCATCATTATATGGTCCTTCCATAAACTTTATTATGGCACGGCCGAAAACTAAGCCGATGATGGCACCAACCGCCAGGCCGAGAAGCGCGCGAATCAGCCGAAACCGCAACTCCTCAAGGTGGTCACCAAGACTCATAGTGGAATCAAGGAGCTCTTCTTTCTTCTTTGTATCGCCCATCTTAAAAATTGATTATTGATTAATGGTGATTGATAATTGACCTCAGCGATTAGTCCCCCTTTATCAATAATCAATCAGAGCCCATAGTATCTTCTTCGTTCAGCCCGGCGGCGTCCTTGGCCTCTTTTATCACATCATCCTTGACTTCCCGGACATCATCTACTATTTCGTCCTTGGTCTCCTTGGCCTCCTGAAGCCCCTTCTTGAATTCGGTCAGGCTCTTGCCTACGTTGCGGGCGATTTCCGGCAGCCGTCTGCCGAATATCAGCAGAGCGACAACCCCAATAATAGCAATCTCCATGGGCCCCGGCGTCCAAAACCCCAGATATTGTGCATATTCAGTCATTTCAGTCTCCTTTTTACTTTAGCAACCTATTATAACACGCCCTGACCTGCTTTGTCAACCCCGTTAGAAATATTCGCTTTTGTAGGGTCTTCTTCACCTGCAGCATTTCTAACGGCCTTGACAGAAACACCGGCAACAATTATAATCCAGCCCGGTTATACAGTCAAGTAATTTGTCATTATTGGAGTTGGTTATGGGTTCGGTGCCGGGCCGGGCAAAACGCCTCGAATCTGTTATAGGCATCTGCTTATTAGCGATTCTCTTACTTATCGCTGTCGGGGTGTTCATAAAGCAGATGCCCAAACAAAA
Organism: Phycisphaerae bacterium; assembly: GCA_030601745.1. Lineage (GTDB taxonomy): Bacteria > Planctomycetota > Phycisphaerae > Sedimentisphaerales > Anaerobacaceae > JAUVYQ01. The sequence continues at coordinate 1,393 of JAUWBI010000117.1, read as the reverse complement.
GAAAGACCTGAGTTTTCTTCTGCCTTACGGATTCAAAACACTTTCAGAAATTGAAGTCTATAACTCCGGAAATCTTTACGAAAAGATTAACGGTAAGGCCCCTCTTTATATCGACGCTGGTTTTACAAAACTGTCCACTCAGAGATTTGCAAGCCAGGCGGATGAAAACCTGGTGATGGAGCTCTATATTTTTGATATGGCCAGGACCAGAAACGCATTTTCGGTTTACAGCGTGCAAAAAAGAGCTGAAGTTGAGATTCTGCCGGATATGGAATTTGCATACAAAACCTCTAATGCGTTTTATCTTATGCACGGTGAATACTATATCGAGCTGATAGGCTTCTCTGAATCGGATGAGCTGCTTGCAGCAATGGCGGAAGTCACAAGGAAAATTCGCACGAACTTGACCGTTCACGATGATGCCGGTATACCTGAAATCGAGCACCTGCCCCAGGATAATTTGGTCCCGGGAAGTATTAAGCTTTATCTGGCAAGTGCCTTTGGCTTTGAAGGATTGACCGACATCTTCGCTGCCGGATACGAATTTAACGGTGAAACCATCACGGCATTTTTGAGCAAACGACCCGGTCCCAGGGATGCCGAGGCAGTCGCAGAAAGCTATCGCAACTTTCTGATTGAAAACGGCGCCACACCAAAAAAGGCAGCCAATAAAACCCTCGAAGGCAAAGTCCTGGACTTCTATGACACGACGGAAATTGTGCTTTCGATAGGGCCTTTTGTCGCAGGCATTCACGAAGCTGAAAATCAAGAGTCTGCCGAAAAATTGGCGGTAATGCTTGTTAATAAGCTCAGCGGGACAGCTAACAATGAATGAGCAAAATAATAAAAATTTCGGGCGAAGGAAATTTTTGGCGCGGGCAGGCAAAGCGGGAATTTCAATTGCCGCCGCTGGCACAGTTGTATCTTTGCTTTATGACAGCAAGGGCCCAAAACCCGGAATTGATGTCGAATCGCTTGTAACATTACCGCCTTTTTCGGTGCCGTCTGAAGAGGGCAAGACAATGAGCATTGTCAAAGGCGCCGATAGGAGAGCGACAGTCAACAAGGCGATAGAATTACTCGGCGGCCTAAAAAGATTTGTTAAGGAAGGTGAAACAGTTGCGATAAAGCCAAATGTTGCATTTGCGTCACCGCCGATGCTTGGGGCTACAGCCCACCCTGAACTGGTGGCTGAGGTGGTCCGGCTGTGCCACAAAGCCGGGGCAAAGCGGGTGTACGTTACCGACAATCCTATTAACGACCCCGCAAGCTGTTTTACATTAAGCGGCATCCGCAAAGCGGCAAGCAAAGCAGGCGCCAAAGTCATATTGCCAAAAGACCATCACTTCAAGCATACCACCCTCGAACGCGCCAGACTCATTAAGAATTGGCC
>JAUWBI010000044.1 GCA_030601745.1 Phycisphaerae bacterium | reverse complement strand
GCTAATCTGCTTCCTTTACCGGCGGCAAGTATGAGACATTTCACAATCTTAGTCCCTGCGGTTGCCCGCGGTGAATTGTTCTGCCACGCTATAAGCTACTTCATCCCATCGGGTCACCTTAAAACAGGCTAACCTTCAGTTCAATATCGTTTTAGTAAGGCCCTTGCTATCACACCTATTTTGTAATCTGTTGCATTTCTTTGTAGGTATGATTAGGCTTATCATCAGTTACCGGCTCTTTCCCCTCAGTAATGAACTGCTCAACCATCCTAAAGGCCTGATCATCAGTATACTGGCGGGGCGGATGTTTGCAGAAATATGCCGATGGGCCGTGCAAAACGCCGCCTTGACCCCTATCAAGGGCCAGCTTGCAGCACCTGATTGAATCAATGGCAACACCTGCCGAGTTTGGCGAGTCTTCCACGCTCAGCCGTAATTCCAGATTCATCGGCACATCGCCAAAGAGCTTGCCCTCCATCCTGATAAAACAGACCTTGTTGTCATCTTGCCAGGGGACATAATCGCTGGGACCGATGTGAATGTCACGGTCAGCCAGTCTGTTAGCGGCAACTGACTGAACCGCCTCTGTTTTTGATATCTTCTTGGAGGCGAGTCTGCTGCTTTGGTGCATATTGAGAAAATCAGTATTTCCAGCCGTGTTGAGCTGATAGGTTCTTTCTAACTTTACCCCTCTCTTATTGAATAAGTCGGTCAACACTCTATGAGTAATTGTCGCACCAAGTTGAGCCTTTATATCATCGCCTATTATTGGTATGCTCTTTTCTTCAAACTTCTTCGCCCATTCTGGGTCGCTCGCTACAAAAACAGGTATGTTATTTATAAACGCCACATGAGCCTCCAGAGCACATTCGGCATAGAACTTTGTAGCTTCCTCAGAACCAACAGGGAGGTAATTTAACAGTATCTCGGTTCCGGATTCCTTTAAGATTCGGACAATATCTTCCTTTGTTGGCTCCGGCTCATCACTCAGGATAAATGTGTAGTCATCGTCGTAATCTTTCATATGTTCCGAAAAGCCATCCAAAATTTTACCCATTTTCACCGTAACACCGGTTTTGGGCATATCTTTACAAAATACCGTAGTGCAATTGGGCCTTTCGAATATAGCTTTGTTCACGTCCTTTCCGACTTTTCTTTTATCGATATCGAAGGTAGCCGCCACTTCAATATCGTACGGTTTATATCCATTGATGTCCCAGTGCATTAGTCCTATAACATCTTCGCTATTCTTGTTTCTATAGTACTCAATACCTTGAAGTAACGAACTTACACAGTTGCCCACCCCAACAATCGCAATTTTGATCTTGTTCATAGCCAATTGCCTCCTTTCATTAATGGACCTATTGTAACAAACCAAAATTCAATAGAACACCTTACTTCGCAGACTATATGTTCCGATAGAGTGCTCCAATATATATTAAGAAGATAGTTCCCTGCGTCAAGGGGAAACTTGCAGAAATGAGGCAAGCCCTCAAGCCCGAACTTGTCCTGAGTCATGTCCCGAGCGAAGTCGAGGGAGCAGTCAAAGGGGAAAACAGGGAAATGTCACCCCCCCCACATTAAAACTCAAAACTCTCCCCCCTTCCTTTCACGCTGTCCTTAACCTGTCGCCCACTAACATATCCACAAGACTATAAACGGCAAAGCCAAACACCAACGCAAGGAGCGTATAGAATTGCCACTCACTCCTGACAGCTTCTATATCTATAGCCGGGGTCATTCTGCCAACCAGGGCCTTACCCTGCTCTGTGAAACCGCCGGCAATGCTTCGAAGAACCTCTGCAATCCTGTCTGGAAAGACCGCCACCGCAACAATCGCGAGAACACCGGCTACAATACAGCCCGCCAGAGCAAGTCTTTCCTGCCAGACCACCCGCGCCAAAATCCGCTGCTGCTCGGCTTGTTCAATCCGGCTCAACACCCTCTCGACAAAATCAGCCGGCACCGGCTCCGAATGGCTCTGCAAAGCCCGCCCTAACATTTCACCAAATTTATCTTCATTTAATTTATCCGTCACCATCAATAATCCTCTTCGAAAGCTGCGGCCAACATCTCCTTCAATCTCTCGCGCCCTCTGAACAAATACGTCTTAACGGTATTTTCCTTTATCTGCATTATTTTTGCAATATCGGAAATCCCTTTTTCTTCCCGATAGTGCAGTATAACCGCCAGAGCCCAGAGTCTCGGCAGCCGCTCGACCACTTCCCAGACGATTTTCTCTATTTCTCTGCTCTGCACCGCCGCCGCCGGCCCTCGCTGTTTGCTATCGGCAATCCGTTCGTCCAGTTCAGGTTCAAGCTGCCACTGCCTTCGATTCTTCCGCAGGTAATTTATTCCCTGACGGTACGCTATACCCCACAGCCACGTGCTCAATTCAGCCCGGCCGCTATATCGGCTCAATCCATTGTAAGCCGCCAGAAACGTCTCGCTCGCCACATCCTCTGCTTCATCATCTCTCAGCCCCAATCTCCGGCAGCACAGGAAAACCATCTCTTTGTATTTATCAATGAGCTCGGCAAACGCCTTATGGTCGCCGCTGCGAAGCAGTCGTAACCATTTATTCCTTTGTTGCTTCTCCCTACGCTTCTCTGCCAAAAAAGCTCCTTTCCTATGTTAGTCGCATAAAAAGCCTAACAAGTTTCAGATTTTTTGAAACCTATTATAGAAAATTTGCCGCAAATTCATAGGAAACGGCAATAATCGCAAAAAAAAAGGGAAAAAACACATTTTTTTGAAACCTATTGCAGCAAACCAGCGACTAACTCACAAAAGACAAAAAAATCTGAAAGAAAAGGGATTAAATAATCAAGGGAGACCAAAAATGAAAACGAACTGCTATCTGAAGCCGGCCTGGACGCACAACGGCTCGATAAGAACGGACCTGCCCTTGATAGTAATGCAAAAAGCAAATAAGAGGAAAGTTACGGAAGTAATAAGTCCAGGCCAGCTTTGTTGCGTCGGCAAAGTCTACATAAAGACCTACAACGGCTTAGTGAGAATAAAATAATCAACCAAGAAAGAATGAAATCAGGAGGACCGAAAATGAAGAAAAACTATCGCATAATTTTAGCTTTCGGCTTTTGCCTCTGCTCACTGTTGATTAGCACCGGCTGCGATATTGAAAAAGCCAAATACCAGAGGACGGAAAACCTTAGCGTCCCTCTTGAACCTAATTCGACTCTCGTCGCTGAAACCAGCTTTGGTTCTATCACCGTTACCGGTGCCGACGTTGCCGACTGCAATATAACCGTTACAATCTATGTCAAGGCACCCACCAAAGAAGAGGCAAAGGAAATAGCCGAAAAAGTGAAAATAAAACCCGAATTGGTCGGCAAAACGTTGACGGTCAGAGCCGAAAAACCCCAAACAAAAAAGAAACGCTCAATAAGCGTCAACTTCAACATAACCGTCCCGGAGCAAACCAATATCGAATGCTCAACCTCATATGGTTCGATCAAACTCGCAGATATCAACGGAAATATAAAGGCAAAAACCAGCTTTGCTTCCATTAACAGCGAGGATATTCAGGGAGCTGTTCAATTGGAGACATCTTACGGCAGCATCAATTGCCGGAACATCACTTCGGCCGATATTGCCGCGAGATCAAGCTTCGGCAGTATTGATATTGCCTGTTCGCCTTCGAGTCCTGCCGAAATCATTGCTGATGTAGTTACCTCATACGGCAGTATCGACTTTGTAACGCCGCCCGGCTTCTCCGGTCAGCTCGACCTGTCAACCAGCTTCGGCTCAATAAAAACCAGCCTGCCGATTATGATAAAAGGTGAGATTAGTAAAGAAAAAGTAGAAGGAACTATCGGCCAGGGAAGAGGAAAGCTGCGTCTCAAAACCAGTTTCGACTCAATAAGAATAAAATAGCAAAGAATGTTCTCTAACATTAACCTAAAATCGAAAGGAGAAAAAAATGAGCCTTATTGTGCAAGGCATCACAGTAGTGCTCGTATTTATCGGCATATCGAGCCCCATAATTGTTATCGGCGTGATTTACTATCTTAAGAAACGCCTCGAACACAAACAGATTTTGGCGGCCATCGAAAAAGGCACACCGCTGTCGGAAATAATACCTCCCAAACCCAAACCGGCCGGCCCTGCGTGGATAAGATATGTCACCGCCGGAATTGCACTGCTCATCATCGCACTTGGGTTGGGCCTTGTAGGAATTGGAGATGCTCCGAAAAGGCTGGTGCTTCCGATAGCTGTTGTTCTTTCTGGTATAGGCATCGCCTGGCTGATTCGCGGCCTGTTACATCGAAAATACTACTTGAAAAATGAACTTTCGAATAAAAACAACGCCGGAGAGAATAAAAACTCGGCTTAATCACCAATACAATATCCCCTTCTCGCCGAATCAACAGGGGCGATTCTAACAAATCGCCCCTGCCACTCTCCGTCATTGCGAGGAACGCAGTGACGAAGCAATCTCGTTTTGAATTTTACACTATCGTTTTTCGCTTTACACTTTCACGCCATACGCAATACGAACATCATTCTCCGAGATGTCGGACCACCCCAAGTTTTCGAGGCACAACCAGGTCCGCCTTCCTGGCTGGCTGGTCCCCTTTTACTTTGTAATTAACGTCCATAATTTCAATAAACTCCGATGTATACTCCTTTAGCACGCCGCAATATTCAAATACCTTATCACCTTTAATCAGCTCAAGCACAACCTTACGGCCGATATATCTCTCTAATAATGGCTCGAAGGAAGTCCCCACTGAACCCATCAATTCCTGTTTCATCCGCGAGACATATTTATCTTGAGAAGTCAGCACCGCCCCGGCAGGAGTGGCTTTTTTCGCCTGACTGATTAACAGATTTACCACCTCCATCACCGAATCTCTCACCGTCTTGAAGACGTTTTGTATCTTTCTTTTAACCCTTCGCAGCAGTGTCGGATGATAGGTCGTTTTTAATTCTTTTTCTCTTTCTTTTTTATTACTTTCACTCAATTCATCGTGGTAGCGAATCAAGGCCGCAATATTAGGATACTCGTATTTATACAGAATATAGCTCGTCTCATCGTGCCCTTCTTCATCTCGGTGCTTTGTCGGATAAACGAATTCCAGCCCGGTATTTTCCACGTTCAATTTACCCCAGATTGTCTTACCCGATGTCGCTTCCAGCGTTACCATATTCCGCCCAAAATCCTTCAGGCATTTATCCCTGCTTCTTCTTCTGATAAAAGCGCCAACGCCTGTAGCCAAAACAATAAAAATTATAGTTATGGCTGTATAAGGTATTTTAACGGCTAAAATATAAGGCATAATAAACTCCCTATTGTCATTCTGAGCGAAGCGAAGAATCTCCTTGTTTCAGGTAACATCCGAGATTCCGTTAGACACTTAAACCTTTGCTAATATAACAGTGTAATTCTTACCATAATACTCAGCACACTTCGGGCACGTAGTATAGAAAAAGTACATTTTTTTCATCTCCCTGGCCTTCGATTTGACATAGCTTTTCATTTCTTTGGCCCACTGCCCGGCATCTTTGTATGGCCCTTCAAAGACTTTAGTCAAAAAAGTCCCTGATATTCTCGCCATCTTTGCCCCCGGCACTTCCTTGGCCACTGCAATATAGATGTCAGCTCCCCAGAGAGATTTTTCATCCGAAAGCATAACGGGTAAAGGCACAAGGGCACCCGCCTCCTTAATCCTTTCCATATTTCTCACCATCACCTTCCCGAAGTTCAGCGGGACGTGCAGAAAACTTCTGACATGGTCTTTAACAAACAATTTCTCCTGAAAGCTTATCTCTTTTTCATCCCACGGCTCGGGATTAAATCTCGGGCAGCAGCCCGTCTCCGATTCTCCATAGACCTTGTCCATAACCATTACCTCACATTCCTTATAATAACGTACTTGGTCATTTTACCTATCAGAATCCTCAACTGCCTCTTCATAACGGCCGCCTAAATGCTTTGCAAGAAACTTCTCTGCCGCTGCAAAAAACTTCAGTCGGTTTTCCGGCTTGGCAAATCCGTGGCCTTCATCCTCAAAGAGTATGTATTCGTACTCGAGCCCTTTTTTCTTCATCGCTTCTACAATCTGCTCTGACTCAGCTTGTTTCACTCGCGGGTCGTTGGCACCTTGCCCAATCAGAATCGGTATTTTGATCTGGTCCACTTTGAACAAAGGCGACCGTGATTTCAAAAACTCCTCTTCGGTATCAGGATTGCCCATTCGCTTATGAATCATTGCCAACCCCGTTAACCAGTAAGGTGGAACAGATTTGATCCATGTAACCAGATTGCTGATACCACAAGCATCCACCGCGCAGCAAAAAACATCGGGCGTAAACGTCGCTCCAACCAAAGCAGCGTACCCTCCGTAGGAGCCACCAAAGATGGCAACTTTTTCAGGACTGGCGTAGCCTTTTTCCACCGCCCAGTTAACCGCATCCACTAAATCATCGTGCATTTTCGCCCCCCACTCCCTGTCACCGGCGTTCACGAAATCTTTGCCGTACCCCCATGACCCACGAAAATTGACCTGAAGACAGACATAGCCACGATTGGCAAACCACTGAGCCCTCGGGTTATAACGCCAATAATCCCGGGCCCAGGGACCGCCATGAACGAGCAGTACCATCGACAAGTTTTTCCTCTCCTTCCATACCGGAAAGGTAATGTAACCGTGAATGGTCAGTCCGTCCCGAGCCATAAAAGAAATCGGCTCCATACGAGCTAACTTGTATTTGTTCAGCTCCGGCATGTGGTCAAACAAAAAAGTGCCTTTCTTCTTTTTGCGGTCATAAGTATAATAGGACTGAGGCCCATTATCCTTGGTGAAGTACACTAACCAGGTCTCATCGGCATTATCCCGACCCTCAACAAAATAGTCACCATCATCCAGCTTCGCAATGGACTCGAAGTCGTCTTTAATCGATTCATCCAACACAACCCATTCTTGTCGAGCTTTGAAAAACGCCACCGCCTGCACCTCGTATGAATCAGGATGAATCATCACATCCCAAACATCATATTGCGGATCTTCTGCAAGCACTTCAATATTTCCGGTCTTTATCTCCATCTTAACCAGACGCCCGGCATTGACGTTGCGAGAATCGACCAAATACAAGAAATTACCATCCTTGGTAAAACTAACGGTCCAACTGGTCATGTTGTCTTCCGAATCCCATGTCAGCAGCTTCTCCCAGTCCGCTTGCTCATTTTCCCGTACCATTAGCTCGAATCCACCTTCAGGAGTTGCAGCCTCCGCACAACGAACCTTCAAATTGGCATCAGCCAGCCAGGAGCTAATATTACCTGGGTTCTTTGCAACCAGTTCGAGTTCACCGGTGGGAAGGTCAAGATGATAAACATCGTGCACTTTCGGGTTCTCCTTGTTCATTGCAATGAGCAGTTCATTGGGAAAATGCTTATCACTATGTATAATTTGAACCTGGACATCCTCGTACGGGGTCAAATCCTTGATTTCGTCTGTTTTAAGATTAACGCCGTACAAACGCCAGTTCTCATCGCCTCCCACATCTTGCAAATACATAATGTGCTCGCTGTCCTCCGCCCAAAAATACCAGCGTATCCCGCGGTCTTCATCCTTCGTCACGGCTCTGTCATCCTCTTTGCCAACCGTTTTCACCCAGACGTTCAATACGTTGTTTACCGGAGCAAGATAAGCCATCATCTTTCCATTCGGAGAGATTTGAGGAGCCATTTTAACTGGATTGCCAAAGAGAACTTCTCTCGGTATCAGTTCAGGCTCCCGCTTGGCGCAGGAAGGAACGAAAAACAATGCTGCACCGCACAGCATCAACAAACTAAAAACCCGGATTGATTTTGAATGTTTCATACTTTTTGTCCCTTTCAATTCTCTATTTCTCTTGAACGTCAAACTTAATCCTCAAAAAACGCGGCCAATAGATACGCGCATCCTTTACCATCTGCCAGAAGTCCATAGAGTTACAAACATACGTAATTATCAACTCATCGCCCGCCGAAATTTCAGGATGGCCTTTTGCCGCATAGCAGAAATAAGTCTTGTGCCAATTGTATTCGGGACATTCATAAATCTTGCAGGCACTACTCCAGGGCCCAACGGGCGTCGGAGCCAGTCGCATCATTATATTCTTTGACATCCCACATTCTGTATAAATGGTTACATACTTCTTTAAAGCCGGCTGGTAACAAACCGAATATTCTGTTGCTGTGCCGTCAAAAAGTTCCGATATCCCGGCTATATCAGCGCCCCACTTACCATCACTAAAGAAACGCCACTGCTCAAAATCAGCCATTTTATTATATGGCACACGAGCGACTATCATACCTCGCCCGCTCATCCCTTTGTCCCAGTCTTCACTGCCGCCGTAGATATAGACGAAGTCCCCATCCCTCATAACCGCCGAGCCGAAAAATAAGCCGTTCTTTGAATATCGCCCGTAAGGAATTTTGTATTGTCTAATCCGCCATTCGAGCGGCTCATTGTGCGGATTTTCCACTTCGCCCAGCCACGTCCCGATGTGTTTGAATCCAAAAACACCTTTTTCGCCGCTTTTAATTATCTGCATCAGAAAAAGGTACAACTTCCCGTCAGCGACGATGCCGTCAAATATCCAGAACCACCCCACACCATCAGTGGGCCTGATAAATGCAGCCGGCTTTCCCTCCTCTGTTCTGCGCCAGTAAAACTTGACAGTGGCCGTTGACGGCTCTTTCCCCCGCTGAAGTGCAATCGAGTTGTTCACCATTGTTGCGTCTTTATGCTTGCCGTTGACGATATCGCCAATCCACGTATCGCCATATAGCCAGAGCGTTACATTATCAGCTAACGCCACTGAGTACGACGCATCTGCACCGGTCCAGCCCTTTTCATTGTAAAACAGCGCATTATATTCCGGCAACGGCTCAACAAAATACTCTGGCAGCGAAGTGGATGCACAACCAAAAGGCAAACCGGTAACCAATACCAACTCGACTATAAAACTTCTAACGGCCATACTCTCATACACCCTTACTGACATTTCCCCCGACATCCCCGCTGTTTGTGAAGTTGCGAAGCATCTGGGCAGTCCCAATTTATCGGGCCACTTACAAACTCTCTGCTTACGACTCTGTCACTATCATTTATTCTACAACAACCGCCGTGCCTTTAGCTGAAGCCATCAACAGCGATTTGCCTTTGGAGCCAATGTTATCGTAGTCCAGCATAAAAGCAACGATGGCGTTTGCGCCCAACTTCCTCGCTTCTTCTTTGGCCTCAGCGATAACGTCATCCTGCATCGACTTCATAACTTCCTGAAATGAGCGTGACCGTCCGCCGAAGATGTCACGGAACGAGGTAAAGAAGTCACGGACGATATTGATGGCCCGAACATTCCGCACAATCACGATACCCTTATATTCCTTGATTTTAATCCCGTCCAGAATCGGTGTCGTGAAGATTTGAACATCATCCATTAGAGTACATCCTCCTTCCATCTTTCAGAACAAATACCGACGGTTACTTTTCTCCTATCCGTCACCAGCTCCTGAAATACAAAATCCCGGACGCCGGCCACACAATAACCAAAACCATCAGCTCCGTCAAATCAAATCCTCGCACAAAATACGAGGTACAATCTGTGGTTAATGACCGGAAAAAATTTTACTTGAAAACCCCGCACCGCCCAATTAAAGTAAGCCCGCGCTTCGGCAAGTTATGATTCAGCTCGCCCAGAGCCGAAATATTCTGAACAATAGCCAACTACTCGAATCGAACAATGAAGGTGCAGTCTATTATGAAAAAGTTATACATTCGCTTACTTGTAACTATGACCGTTTCCGCCGCATTATGCTGCGGATGCCGGAGACCATTCCCAACCGAAACCCGGCCCGCCAAACTGATTTATCCGCCGGCGCGAAAGGATTCCACAGCCGACATTTATCACGGCGTCAAAGTTCCCGACCCCTACCGCTGGCTCGAAGATGCCGACGCATCTGAAACGCAGGCGTGGGTCGCACAGCAGAACAAGTTGACCTCCGACTTCCTCACCAGCGTTACCGCCGGGGAGAAAATCAAGGCCCGCCTGACCCATCTGTTGAACTACCCCAGGTATTCCGCTCCGTACAAGGAAGGCGACCGCTACTTCTTCTGGAAAAATGAAGGGCTGCAAAATCAATCTGTCCTCTACACGCAAAAAACGCTCGAAGACAAACTACGTGTCGTCATCAACCCCAACCTACTCAGTGCTGACGGCACCGTCGCCGTAACCACAACCGCCGTGAGCAAAGACGGCACGCTGCTTGCCTACGCCCTCTCCCGCAGCGGAAGCGACCGCCGGGATGTCAAAATCCGAACAATCGATTCCAGCCGGGACTACGATGAAACACTCAAATGGTGCAAATTCACCAGCATCGCCTGGAAGCACAATAACGAGGGCTTTTTTTACAATCGCTTCCCCGACCCAAACACCGTCCCCCCTGAAGACCAAGCCAACTACAACCGTGTCTACTGGCACAAGCTCGGCACAGCCCAATCACAGGACCGGCTCATCTACGAACGCCCCGATAACAAGGAATTAACCTTTGACCCGTTGATTACCGAAGACGGCAAATTCCTCATCCTGAACGTCTATCACGGCACCGACCCTAAGAATCGTGTTTATTACCGCCCTGTCGAAAGCACCGCACCATTCATCAGATTGCTGGACGAGGCAGACGCCCGCTACGACTTCATTGGCAATACCGACTCGGTCTTTTATTTCAATACCGACCTGGACGCACCCCGCGGCCGCATCATCGCCATCGACACCAATAATCCCGCTCGCGAAAACTGGCGCGAAATCCTCCCCCAGACCGACGACGTCATCGATTACGTCGGGCTCATCAACAACCACTTTGTCGTCGCCTATATGCACGATGTGCACCACCAGCTCAAAATCTATAATCTCGATGGAACTTTTGTCCGCGAAATCACCCTACCGACCCTCGGCACAGTCGGCGGCCTCTCCGGAAAGCAAGACGACACCGAAATGTTCTTCTCTTTCACCTCTTTTCTCTTTCCCACCACAAGCTATCGCTATGATTTTCTCACTCAGCAGTTGGCAACTGTTCACAAACCGAAAATCGATTTCGACCCTTCACACTATGAAACCAAACAGGTATTCTATCATTCCAGAGATGGCACTCGTGTCCCTATGTTCATCACCCATAAGAAAGGTCTAAAGCTCGACGCCGGCAACCCGACCCTGCTTTACGGCTACGGCGGATATAACATCAGCCGAAAACCATATTTTTCCGTCTACGTCCTGACCTGGCTGGAGCTGGGCGGCGTATATGCCGTCGCAAACTTGCGAGGAGGTGGAGAGTACGGCGAAGAATGGCACCAGGCAGGGATGCTCGACAAAAAGCAAAACGTCTTTGACGACTTCATCGCCGCCGCCGAATGGCTCATCGAAAACAAATATACCAGCCCCAACAAGCTCGCCATAAGAGGCGGAAGCAACGGCGGCCTGCTCGTCGCCGCCTGCATGCTCCAGCGGCCCCGTCTCTTTGGTGCCGTCGTCTGCCAGGTCCCCGTTACCGATATGCTGAGGTACCACAAGTTCACCGTCGGCCGCTATTGGATACCGGAATACGGCAGCGCCGAAGCCACCCCGCAGGAGTTCAAGGTTTTATACGCTTATTCTCCTCTCCACAATGTCAAGGCAGGCGTTGAATATCCACCTATCCTCGTTACCTCAGCCGATACTGACGACCGCGTCGTCCCCGCTCACGCCAAAAAATTCGTCGCCGCCCTTCAGGCCAAAGCCGCCGGCAAAAATCCCATTCTACTTCGCGTGGAAACCAAAGCCGGACACGGCCGGGGCAAACCGATATCAAAAGTCATCGACGAACAAGCCGACATTTACGCCTTCCTCCTAAAGACATTAGACCTGCAAAACAATAACGTCAAATAACCCCGGAAGTTTGTGATTCTGAGCGCAGCGAAGATTGTAGGGTGGGCTTCAGCCCACCAATCCCGACTGCGCAGGCGGGGCTCCAGTCTCTTTTTATGCCATTACGAGCGAAGCGAAGCAATCTCCTTTTGAATTTCGTATTTTGATCATTCGGATTTGTCTCGCCTGCCCTCCGTAGAAGTTTTACTTCGGAGGATGGAAATTTCGTGCTTCGAATTTCCTCTGAGAACTTCCCCGCCTGCCCACCTGTCGTAAACAAAACCGCAATCCCCACCACGCAACACAACTTCCTATCATTTCGCCGTCTCCAGGTTATCCTTGACTAACGATGCGCCTAACTTCTTGTGGTCACCGGCCACATCGGCCAGAACATTATCGGCGAATAGTACGCATTTGCTCTGCTCACCTTCGACGGTTATCGCCTTTGGCCGCACGCTCGAAAACAGGTTACCCACCACCGTGATCTCAGACGTGCCATTGAGGACCATGCCTGCTGCTGTCAGGTCATTCGCCGAGCGTTTTACCTTGCCATCGCCGATGTAGCTGTTGGAGAAGTTGTTACCGGTAACCGTGATGCGCCCGCTATTGGGCCCAATGCTCAGAGCGCCCCTACCCATAATGGTGAACGTGTTGGCGCTGACGGTGCAGCCATGAGCATCGCGTAGGTCGACCCCACCGGAGCCATTGTGCGCAATCACGTTGGCGCTAAGTGCGATGCCGTAGCAGTCCCTATCGAGCACGATAGCTGTGCCTTTGCACTCCTCTATCATATTGCCCGATACGACAGAGCCGTAGCTGTTCTCGATCACGACGCCGTCACCGAGGTGGTCGTCGAGGTTGTTGCCCGTCATACAGAGGTTGAAGCCATCGATAAACCTCACGGCATCGTGGTTCTCCTCAAACTGGTTCGCTGCCACGACAACATCATGGCAGCCGATTATGTTCAGCCCTGTCTTTTTGTTATAGGTCATCAGCGAGTCGCATATCCGCGGGTCCTCGTAGCAGTAGTACAGCCGAACGCCGTCGCCGCCGTGATAGCTGACGGTAACACCGTCGATGAAAATCTCGTTAATCCGCCGCGCCTCAATACCATGGCCGCTCTTCTCGTTGCCGGTGATGCGGAAGTTGGCCAGCCGAATCCGCCACAACTCAGCCTTTCGGTCGTCACCACCGCTGGGGTGCTGAAGTATCAGTGCGCTCTTGCCTTCGGTATTGACGTTCTTGATATGCGTGGCGGTGCCGGCCCCTTCAATAAGCACGTCAGACACAGTTACTTTCAAGGGGTTACTAATCTCAAGCGTACCCGGCGGCAAACGCACAACACCACCGGCATTCGGCAATGCGTCTATCGCAGCCTGGATAGTCGCATAACAGCTTGCATCGATAACAGGCCGCGCCCCCGGCAGCCGTTGACCAGCCGGATCATTCTCTCGCACCTGCCCACCTGTAACACAAAAGACACTCACAGTCGCCACAGCGACTACTATCATAACTCCAGCTCGGTATCTCCGTTTCATTTCATCTCTCCTGATAAGATTTTTGTTCATTTTTTAGTTTTTAATCTTGAGCCGAATTGCGCCTTGCCTAAAAAGCCCAACCTACCAACCACGAATTATGAACTATCAACTACGCCGTCTTCATTATCTCATCCAGCACCTTTACTGTCAAATCGATGTCCTCTGGACTGATGCCGTGGTGAGTTACCATCCGAAGGCGGGATGGCCCTGTACAAAATAGCCGGATTCCTTTCTTACCAAGTTCCGTTACCAGCTCCTCCGCCGTCAGCCGCTCGCTGACAAGCTCGAAATAAACGATATTTGTCTGCGTCCCCGCCGGGTCAATCGACAATCCGGGAATACGGGTTATCCCTTCAGCCAGATGGCGAGCATTTATATGGTCCTCCGCCAATCTATCCACCATCTGTTCCAGAGCTGTAATACCAGCCGCTGCGATGACACCCGCCTGGCGCATCCCGCCGCCTAATACCTTACGTGTTCGCCGCGCTTCGGCGATGAACTCGCCGGAACCACAGACCACCGAACCCACCGGCGCCGAAAGCCCCTTTGACAGGCAGAAGCTCAGCGAATCGACACTGCGAGTCAGTTCCTTTACATCCACCCCCAAAGCCACGGCAGCGTTGAATATCCGGGCGCCATCGAGGTGTACCGAAAGCCCGTGGCCTTTGGCCAGCGCCGCCACTGAGTCGATGTATTCAGGCGTCAGAGCGGAGCCGCTGCAGCGGTTATGAGTGTTCTCCAGGCAAATCAGCCGAGTCCGCGGAAAGTGCACGTTACTGCCGCGAATGGCTGCCTCAATGTCCCCCAGCCGCATCGTGCCATCCGGCTGATTGCTGATGATATGCGGGTGTATCCCACCCAACGCCGACATCCCCCCGGCTTCATAAAGAAACGTATGCGACCTATCGCCCAGGATTACTTCTTCCCCGCGGGCGCAATGGGTAAGAATGCACACCAGGTTACCCATCGTCCCGCTGACCACCAGCAGGCCCGCTTCCTTTCCCATCCGTTCAGCCGCCATCTTCTCAAAGCGGTTTACCGTCGGGTCCTCACCGAACACGTCATCGCCTAACTCGGCGTTATACACCGCCTCTCGCATCGCCGGCGTTGGCAAAGTAACGGTGTCACTGCGCAAATCAATTATCTTCATCAATTATCTCCCGTGCGAAAATATGGAAAATCGAACAACACCGAACCCAGCTACTTATAGTATATTGTAGCTTTCTCTTATTGACCAAACGGCCTACTACAAGAGAAACATAGTGCTATTTGCCTTTTCGAAACGGCCTGAACAGCCTTAGCAGATGCAAACCTCGCCAGCTTTTTCTAATAGGAAATACCCCCTTTTCAACAAAGCTCACTTCCTCTATAGTGTAGAATGCGTTCGGATTGAATCTTTTCACAAATTGGACCACTTTTTTAACCTCTCGCCGGGGCACGATTGTGAAAATGACTTTTATCTTTCCCAGAGTCCCATATCCATCAACACTGGTAACTCCATATTTCTCAGATTTCAGATGCTCTATTAATGGCAATGCATCTTTCTCGGTCACAACTCGTATAAGCACCACCCCTAAGGATAATTTTCCTGCTATGCAAATCCCCACATAGTTACCCATTGCAAAGCCGCCCGCGTAGGCAATATAACACGCAGGATTGGAAAGGTTCTTCATAATCTGACCGATAGCGAGAAGCCATATCAGGATTTCAAAAAACCCAACAACAGGGGCCAGATATTTCAGCCCTCTTGAAACAAATATGACCCGGACCGTTCCCATGCTGACATCAATGACCCTTGCCATAAAAATTAGAAACGGCAGAAGGAACCAGGTATAAAATTCCGAGCTAAAAAGCGAAAGATTACCCATATAGATTTTCCTCAAGATATTAAAAATTAAATATCAAAATGTAAAATTAAGAAATTCATCGCCGCTTTGCGGCGATTCCACAATTTTGATTTTTAATCTTTGATTTTTGCATTCTTTTTCTTTGTATTCTAATCGCACATTAACAATTCACACAAATCCTATTTCGGATATTCTCTAATTTTCCAAAACATATCCATTCATCGCCTAAGAAGATTCTCGTATTCGCCGTGGGGTTGGGTATTGTTTCACCGTCTCTTACTATTGCCGGCACCGTTTCGCTTTCATTTCATCGCCTTTCAGATATGCAGTCTGCCGTTTCCTCACCGCACCATTTTAACGATTGTCTGCCTTAATTCAACGGCAGATCCAACCCAAAACCACAAAAACCCGATGTTCAGAAAACCAGATATCTTCTTGCTTTCTCCAATCTGACGCCCACCTTCCCCACATCTTCAATAGACCTTATCCGCCTTTCTTTTCGCCGTTTCAAAATCCGCTTAACTGTAACCGGCCCAAGTCCGGGCACTCGTAAAAGTGAAAACCTCGATGCCCAATTCACATTCACAGGAAACCTCTCAGGATGCCTCAGCGCCCACGCCTCTTTAGGGTCGGTGGTTAAAGAAAGATTACCGTTCTCGTCGAAAACAATATCCGATTCCGCAAACCCGTATTTGCGAAGCAGAAAATCCACCTGGTAGAGCCGATGCTCCCGCACAAAAATATCCGCCGGCCTTTCCTGCCCCACCCGTTCACCCAGCCCCTCCGAGGGGCGGGGTTCACCGGCTACAGACTCATCGCCCAGGCCCTTTTGATAAGCACTGAAATACACTCTGTTCATCTTCAACCTATTATAGAGGCCCCCCATATACTTCACGATTTCCGCATCCGCTTCCCCAGCCGCCCCCACGATAAACTGAGTTGTCTGTTTTGTCCGGGCATATTTCGACCCCCGCCCGACCAATTTGCTTATCAGCTTCATTGGCTCAATGATATCTTCAATATATCTTTTCTTGTTTGACAGTTTCGCCAGGTTCTTCTCCCCCGGCGTTTCAATATTCAGCGACACCGCACTGGCCAGCGAAACCGCCTCTTCTATCGCCGCATCGCTTGCCCCCGGAATAATCTTCAGATGAATGTACCCTCGATAGTTGTGCTTTTTTCGCAAAATCCTTGCCACTTGATTGAGTCCGTCCATCGTCGCATCAGCCGACCCCAGGACGCCCGAACTCAAAAACAGCCCAAAAACTTTCCGCCGATTGTAATAATCCAGAAATATCTTTGCCGTTTCTTCCGGCCTCAAGCTGCACCTGCGAACGTCCATTTGCTCTCTCAGCGGACAGTATTTGCAATCATTCGTGCACACATTCGAAATCAGCGTCTTGAATAGCGTACTTTTCCCCCCGTTTGGAAGTGTAATCGGATATATCCATTTTCCGTCGCCGCTTCGCCTGCGATGTTCGTCTTTAGTGCTGCCACACGCACACGCTAAGTCATACTGCGCATCAGCGCTGAGTATCTCCAATTTCTCTCGAATCCCCGGCCTGCTAACAATCCCTACCATAAAAATCCCATCCTTAGAACGAATATATCCTTTTACGGATTATACAATACTCTCCCGCTTCTGCTAAACTCAAAACCTTTAGCTATCAAATACCTCCTCGTCTTCTTTTCGCCATGCCGGCTCTACTATGCACAAAAACTTCAAATCAGAATCCCCTGTATTTTCAATATATTGCGTCGAGTGCGGCGGAATGTAAACAGCGCACTCACGATTAACTTCGAAGGATTCTTCATCTATATGCATCAAACCTTCACCCTCCGTTATGTAGTAGACCTCGGAAGATTTGAGCTTATGTGGTTTAGTCATTTCACCGGCCATAACCTTCGCATAAGCTAAGCTGTAACGAATTTGCAAACCTGTTCTTTCAGGATGCAGAAGCTCACGCAAAAGCGAACCATCACCAGCTACGAATTCTTCGCAGTCTTTCAAATGTTTCAGGAGCATAATCACTCTCCGAATAGAATCGATGCTCTTCCTTCTGTAAAGAATGTTCCGGCAACACAGCCGGTCAAAAGACACGCCAGCGTTGCCGCCAATAGTGCCCGAAGTGCAGCCCCTCCTATATTACGCGTTCTATCAGGAGCCAATGCAGAAACCCCGCCAACAAAAATCGCCATCGAGGCAAGATGAGCAAATCCACATAACGCATAGGTTGTAATCACTGCCGAACGTCGCGGATGCCGCAATAAATTTTCCTCTAAAGCAATCGCTAAATCCTTATAAGCCACAACTTCAGTTACAATCACACGCTCACCTATAATCTTGGAAATCACCCCCGCATCGGAGGCAGGGACACCCAGAATTATCGTAAACGGGTAAAAAATGTAACCAAAAATAGTTTTCAAAGACAGCTCAGTTTCAAGCCCAAAAATATACGTACCAATAGTAGATAACAACAAATCCACTAATGCAACCAGGCCTAATACCGCTATAAGCAGTGCCACAATACCAACAATCATCTTGACCCCGGCATTCGCCCCGTTAATAATCGCCTCAAAAAGATTGTTCTCCTTTTCGTAATAGGGGCGAACGTGCACACCCAACGTTTCCGGGGTCTCTCTTTCAGGCAAAATTATTTTCGACATAACAAGTGCCGCCGGAGCTGACAGCAAAGACGCCGAAACCAGATGCCCGGCAATCTCAGGAAATACAGATTTTAAACTAAACACATAACGCGCCAGAACATTGGAAGCGACCGTAGCCATCCCCGCGGTTAAGATGGTACAAAGTTCAGAGCGGGTCATTCGGCTAAGATACGGCTTAACAGTAAGAGTGGACTCAATCCCCACAAAAATATTGCCGGCGGCAACTAAGGATTCCGCACCGGATATTCTCATTAACTTCGTAAATACATAAGCAAATCCCCTGATAATCAAAGGCATTATCTTGAAATAGTACAAAATCGCAATCAGGGCCGAGAAGAAAATTATCGTAGGAAATGTCTGAAAAGCTAAAATAAACCCGAGTGATTCCTCCCCCGTTTCGCTTGTCTCCCCGGGCGCAAGTGCCAGTCTTCCGAACACAAACTTCGCACCGGCCGAGGCCGAATCCAGAACTTCTACTACTACGTCATTGACAACCAAAAATAATTTTGACCCCACAGGAATAATGAAAATAAAAAAAGCAATTAATATCTGCAGCCCAATCCCCCAGCCGATGACCCTCCAGTTCATATTCTTCTTCTCGGCTGACAAAACCCACGCAAAGCCGATCAAAACAAATATCCCTGCAAAACTAACAAGATTATAGATGTCCATATTTGCCTCAATAAGTCATTGCGAGTCCGCCATAGGCGGACGAAGCAATCTCTTTTTCTCCTTTTGTCATTGCGAGGAGGCCGCATAGCGGCCGACGCGGCAATCTCAACCCCAATAATAAATAGTAAATTAAAAACGCCCGAATCATAAAAGTCCCATCTTTAGAACAAACAGCTCCCTTCGCAAATTATACAACGCTCACCCGTCTTCGCAATAACAACTTACTCCCGCTCTGACGTAGCCCAATTGATGGTTGTCACAGAGCACTACAATCTATATTGCTTAACAAAGGGCTCTGAGCTTGAAAAAAAGGAAAATATTCTGAAAAGCCCTTCAAAAATAGCCGATTACTTATTGAGTGTGTCGCGGAATTTTGCCATTAGCTAAATCCCGAATCGAAAGGTAAATTTATGCGCCGCAAATCTTTTAACTTTGGTGAGGTGCTGGGTTTTGGCTGGCGCACCATGAAGGACAATCTTGGCTTCTTCGTCGGCGTGGGAATTATTTTATTCCTGATGTCCTCACTGGGCCAGATCTTCGGCTATGTAGTCCAACAATACTCTGGAATCATCTCCCCTCTCCTGGGTCTTTTATTGCTTCCTGTAACATTGATAATCCAAATCATAGTGGCAATAGGCCTTATCAAGATAACTCTCTGCTTTTGCGACGAGCGAAAGCCAACGCTCAGTATGTTGTTTGATGCGTGGGGTTGTTTCTGGAGATACGTAGTCGCAGGACTTCTTTACGGCCTGATTATAATGGTCCCTCCTGCGGCGTGTATCTTGCTGCTCATCTTCCCATCTGCCGCAATGAGCACTCCGTATTTTGCCATGTTTCTTTTTATTATGGCCTTTATACTAACGGTAGCTCTGTCAATTAAGTTCAGCTTGTGTTTTTATTTTGTCATCGATAAGGGCCTGGGCCCTATCAATGCGCTCAGAGCAAGCAGCAGAACAACAATGGGCGCCAAATGGTCGTTATTCGTTTTCGGTTTTTTATGCAGCCTGATAAATCTTCTGGGCGTACTCTGCTTTGGCATCGGTACATTCGCAACGCTTCCAACTATAATGATTGCAATGGCCCTTGTGTATCGGCAGTTGTCGGCACAAACACCCGGACTGAACAAGTTTGGTATTAGTAGCCCTGTTATCCAGCCCAGCCTTGCTGTCCAGTCTGGCCTCAGTATCCGGCTCCGGCCTGACTCTGCCGTCCAACCTATCCCTGTTATCCAGCCTGACGCCGGTATGCAATCTCCCCCTCGTAACCAGCCTGACGCTGATATCCAGCATACCTCAGATAATCCGCCTGACGCTGGTAACCAACCTCACACCGGTATCCAGCATGTCTTGGGTAGCCAGCCTGACCCTGGTATCCAGCATGTCTCTGATATCCAGTCTGTCCCTCGTGTCCGGCCTGTTTCAGAAAAGAAAAAAAGCAGCTTCTTGTTGCTGGCCGTTATATTGGCCGCTGCTGTGATTGTCGCCGGTACCGCCTATTATCTTCGGGCGGCGACAAAAAACACTGAGCCCTTGAACAAAGATGTGGCCCTGACCGGCATACTCTACGCCGAGGGCAGCTCGTCGGCTGTTGTTGACGGAAAAATAGTACACGAAGAAGACACGATAAACGGCGTCAAAATCATTAAAATACACAAAGACAAAGTTGAGTTCGAGAGGGCCGGCGAAAAGTGGACTCAACAGGTCGAATAACTAACCCCACCCACCTATTCTTTTACCTATTCACAATCCCCATACTATCCAGCCGTGTCAACACTGCAATAAAAGATCCCGGCATTGTCCCGGAAACCAAAACTTGTCACGAGCGCGGTCGAAGGATTCTCAAAAGAAAAATTTAGGATTCTCTTCCGACTCAGGCCAAACTTTGTCCAAGTTCGTACGCCTCTTTTAAGCGTTTTGCTTTTTGCAGAATATCTCCTCTCCCACTGACTCCGGGAACAATAATCTTACCGACCAGCTTCACTTCTAAATACGCAAGGCTCTTTTCAAAAAATTCCACCACAGGCCTGGCTGTTTCAGGACTTTCTTCCTCAAAAGGAACCGCTATCACCGCCGACTTACCCTTTATCTTTTCTCTATTCTCCGGCGAGTTAAAGTACACAAAACGGTCTATAAAGACCTTCATCAAGCCCGTCGGCCCATACCAGTACACCGGCGTGCCAAAGATAATTATATCGCTTTGAATAATCTTTGGATAAATATTACACATCTCATCGTTCTTACTGCATTCTTTTCTCTCCCAGCACTTATGACATCCGTCGCACTCCTTAATAGTGAAATCGCCCAAATACAGCTCATCTACCATAGCTCCCTTTGCCCTTGCTCCTTCTGCTATTCTCGAAACCAGTATATGTGTATTTCCGTTCCTGCGTGGACTTCCTACAACTGCAAGTATCTTCTTCATAATCCAACTTTCCTCAGCTTAAATCAAACTGCGTGACAAATAGCGAGCAATCCAACGCTTCCCTCCTGCCCTATTCATTCTCGAACACCACAATACTTATTTCGACATTCGAAAATTCCTTGCTCAGTATTCAATATTACTTCCTGTCATTGCGAGCACCGCCGAAGAATCTATTGAAAACAGCATCGCGAAGCAATCTCAACTTTAAAATCGTAAATCGTCAATAGTCAATAGGAAATGGCAAATGCCCCCCAATTTCATTTGGCGGCTTATCTGATTTTAACGCAATCCCTGCCAGATTCGGATACGTCCTCAAAAGACCTTCAGGAACAGGCTGCTTTTCGCCGCTAAGTAACGCCTTTAGTTCAATGGCGTTGGCAAGTTCAGCGCCGCGATAATGGTTGTTAGCGATAACCGTAAGTGTCTCAAACGCCTCAGCTAATCTATCGATTCTTTTCTTTATCCCGGCAAGCTCATCACTGCCGTAATAGTAGTTATAAATTTCGTCTCTGCCGGCTCTGCTGAACCACTTTTCCTCATTTCTGCCGTGCATTCTAAAATAGCCGTTGCTGCCTACGGTACAGTGCTGCATATCGAACGAGTCATAAGTAGTCGGATAATCGAGGTTGGCCACCGTTACGCCAAGCTCCTGTAAGAATCTCAATGCCTCTTTTTCCTGCCACGATTTATGCCTTACCTCTACCGCCAGACCGAAGGCATCAGAGAAGCTCTTTACAATCTCCGACAAATGCTGCCGGCTGTCTTCGCAATCAGCAAAGTCATATCTGAATTGAACCAGCAGATGCTTTAACTTATCTGCTTCGAGGAATGGCTCAAAACCCGTATGAAACTGCTTTACCATTTCAGCATCGATTTTGCCTTCGTGGGTAAAGTCTCGATGCAGCTTTGCCGTAAAGAAAAAATCTGTCTTTTTCGAGGCGCTTTGCAGCCACGATTTTGTCGTCTTCTCAGATGGCGGCCGATAAAAGGTATTATTAATTTCAACGCAATCGACAAATCTGCTTACATATTCAAGCTGGTCAACCTTCGCCCCGGCATACACAACTCCTTTCCAATCCGGATACGACCACCCCGCTATCCCTATATAAACCTTACCCACCATTCGTCATCCCCGCGCACCATTGTCATCCCCGCGAAAGCGGGGACCCAAAAATGTTTAGCCCCCAGGCCTGCCCTGGGGGTCCATTGTTATATTTAGCCCCCAAATTTTATTTGGGGGTTCCTTCTCAACATCACCGCAAGCAAGCCGAGCAGTAAGAGCGTGGCTGGTTCGAGGATACTTATGCACCAATAATCCAATACTTCCGAGTGTGCCCATTTTTCACATTTCTTCCTGCATCTTTTAAGCTGCCTAATGCAGCTCTGACCCTGTGGTGCCACTCTGGGTCATTCCTATTTCCAGCTTTGCAACACTGAGAACACATATAATCATCATCGCATAAATTGAGATATCTTTCTTTCACGGCAGAGTATATGGTTTGAAGGTCAAATTCCCCTGTCCCCAAGAATTCAAATTCTTCTTTCATTAGATTTGCATACAATTCACTTAGTTCTTTTCGTTTCACTATATTTTCCTATCAACCAACATCTGTCATACACCTTCCGTTCCGTTACGCTTCCGCGCATCAACAAGCAGACGCCCAAACTCAGAAGCAACAGCGTGGTGGGGTTCGGGCTATTCCCAGAGGCACTTGGCGGGTCAAGCTGGCAATCCATCCAACTCCGGGCGAATAAAGCAAAGTCAAATAGATTGACCTTGCAGTCGCCATTGAAGTCCATAGGAAGAGATCGGACTTTGCAGAACGGCTGTGGGGCAACATTAGTTGAAGTCAACTCCCATGTATAAGCTGAACTGTGGCCTGATACGGTATCCCAATAATACTCTAAAGTGTCGCCTTTAATAATACCCAAATGAGGGTCAATCCAGTTTGTTTCTTCTGTGTAACCGGACCAATTGTCGGAATCTGTCCAATCCCATTTCAAAAAAACCACTATGCATTCAAAAGTTCCAGTTGGAACTGTGACAGTTTCCTGTCGAAGGTAAGTTATGTAGCTATCATGGGTTTCCGTCCAATTCATGGGCGGGCTGTCTAAAGTTACTTGGTAGTGCCCGTGACCGAAAAGGCGATTATTATCGGTGTCATCAACCCAGATAGGATATATCTCAAGAGGGTCATTGTTACTGAAAACACGGTGAATGCCCTGATCGTTATCATTTGCAATTTCGATAATGTATTCTGGCGTGACACTCAGATTACGCTGCGCGTAACCCCATGGAGCATTTACATCCATTATAAAGGTATCATAGCCCGCGATATTACCAGTTCCAGTAATTGCAAGACTGGCAGTACCCCATAAATTCACGGGATTATTATCCAAGAGATATATATGCATGTCGTACTGCCATTGATTGCCAACTGTTTGGAAATACTCTCCAAACAAACGATACTCATCACCACCAGCAATTGATGGGATTAAGGCCAGCGATGTTACTGCTATCACCCAAATTGTTAAATTTCTCTTTCTCATCATCATTTCTCCTAAAAAATTGTTACTTGTTTTTCAGCCCATAAAAAAGGGCACTGCTGCATCGTGCTAATTTTAACTATATCCGTTTTGCAGCCGTAAATCAATTATATTTGGAGCGAAATATTGGTAATTTTGGTATGACTCGGACGAGCCTGGAATTTTTTATTCGCGGATTTTTAGGACGGCAGAATCAATTCTCAATTCTTTTCTCCCCAGACTTCTGCCCGGTAATAGCACCATTGAAACCACGGACGATCCAGGAAACCAGCCGCTCAAAAAACAGGTACACGAGCCAAACAGCACCGAAACCAACCATTGCGCCAAGCACGGTACCTATTGGATAACGGCACTGTATCTCGCGCAAATGAAACCGGGCGTCTTTTTCTATCTTATCGCCAAACATCGCGTCGATCTCAACAGGTGTATAGGGCAGCTCTTTTCCATGAAATGTCTCCCAGCCGTCTTCTCTTCTGAAATCGATTCTGTGTTCGCTGGCCGCGATGTTTCTTTTGAGGGATTTTTCCAAATCTTCACCCGTCCAAAGTTTCCACAGGCGTTTCTGCTGCTCAAAAGATGTGCATTCATTCCAGTTCTCAAGCCTGTCTGAGCCGTCACCAGGGGGACTCGCTTCTAATATTTCAAGGGTGTGCCGTGCGTTTTGCAGAGCCTCGGCATTGGCATTGTCAGCAATCCTAAGACCAACCGTCCCGCCTGCTATAGCTGCCAATACAGCCCAGAGAAGTGCAACTCGTCTGAAGCCTTTTTTCCAATTCACCGCCATAAGTATTTCAGGAAAATATAATACTCTAACCGCCTCCTGCTACCTTGCATGTTAGTGTAACTATTTCCATGTTGCGAATCAAGCAAAAAACAGAGCAAATTCGTATCAATTCGCGTCTATATTTCTCCGCGTCTGAATTCTTTCCGTGTTAGTCCGTGTCTAAAAAGTCCGTGCCAGTCCATCGCTTATAATCTGCGTCTAATAAATCCCTCTGACAACATACGATATACGACATACGCAATACGAAACAAACCCGCGTCAAATAAATTCTTCTAACGACATACGATATACGACATACGCAATACGCTGTACGAGCATCGAGAATCCAACTTTAGTTCACTTTAGGCACTTTAGCTCACTTTAGCTCACTCCTCACTAACGAACATCCAGCACCTCTGCCATCCGTCATCCTGAGCGGAGCGAAGCGCAGTCGAAGGATCTCCCCTCAATCGTAAATCGGAAATCGGAAATGACTTTGTCATCCTGAGCGGAGCGCAGCGCAGTCGAAGGATCTATTAAAAGTCGTCATTGCGAGCATAGCGTGGCAATCTCACTTCATAATTCGACATTGAGTATTCCGCCGTAAGGCGTCCCCAAGCGGAGATATTCGATATTCTTTCCCCTTTTTTACTTTGCCTTTTCCCTTCTTTTGTGTTATTTTCTGTGACTAAATGCTTGACGCATCCGGGAGTGGAAACCATACACGAGATACAATTCACGAGATGCGAGATACGAATTTAATTGGAGGGCAATAGCTCATGAAATGTCCAGCTTGTTCAAATCAGTTACAGGAAACGACCGTCTCAGATGTCACGGTCGATGTATGTAAGGGTGGTTGTGGAGGAATCTGGTTCGACCACTTTGAAATCAAAAAATTCGATGAGCCGCATGAATCTGCTGGAGATGCACTATTACAGACAGAGCGGGACGCTGAGTTAACTGTCGACCATACAAAGAGGTTGAAGTGTCCGAAATGTGATGACATCGTGATGATGAGGCACTTTTTTAGCATTAAAAAGGAAGTCACGGTCGATGAGTGTCCGGCGTGCGGCGGCTTTTGGCTGGACTCTGGCGAGTTAGGCGGAATTCGAAGTTTATTTAATACTGAAGAGGAGCGACATAAAGCCGCCCAGGAATATTTTTCAGAGGTCTTCGGTGACCAGTTTGCCGCAATGAAGGCCGAAAGCCAGGAGAAACTCAAAAAGGCCAGAAAGATTGCAAATATGTTTCGCTTCATCTGCCCCAGCTACTACATCCCCGGAAAACAGGATTGGGGTGCCTTCTAAACGCTATCCGCTAAACGCTATACGCTATCTTCCCCCTTGACAAAACAATAAGATCACAGTTATACTTGTGACTGAAAGCCAGGATAAAAAGTTGTTGTATAATACATTTTAGGTTTTGGACATATAATGAAAATATTAGGTATCTTAATAATTATCAATTCGCTTGTTGTTACAGGTTATTGGATAAGCGGTGAACATCAACATAAGGGATGGGTAATGTTTATCTGTTTTCTTGCAGTATTTGTAGGCATGTTCTTTACTCTACATGGTCGTGCCATAGAAATAATACTTCCTAAGATTGGTTCAATAAAAGCAGCTGCAGAGCAAGTAACAGCAGATGCAAACGAAGTGTCCGAAATAAAAGAACGTATCAAAGCACAAAGTGCAACAATTGATCTCATTGCCAAAGAGGCTACTGATGCCAAGCGTCTGGTCGAAGACCTTTCGCGAAAGAACTCAGAAGCTGAAGAGAAACTGTCGAAACTGGATAAGTCTATCCAAGATGGTAATCGTGCCGTAAAGGAATTGCAGGGATATACCCAGTTCAACAGCACAGTCCTTGCTGCCCAGAATGACGACCGGCAAGCCTATGATCAGCTTTGGACTTGGAGTGAGGATACCTCTTTTCCATTCCAAAGGGCTGCCGCACGGGCGGTACAGACTGTAATGGATCAGCACAACCCTGCAATGGTCAGAGGCGGTTTTACTGTTTCATGGAACGAGGGGGTAGACCCGCAGAAGCTCACATTGCCCGAACTCTGGCAGGCCTATAAAGGTGCTCCCGCACACATTCGCATTGGTATCTTGGAGTTCCTTTGGGAAAAACGTACTGACATCTCAAAGAAAAACCGTCTGCAGTTTCTCACAGATGTCCTTCGCAGCGACGAAAGCCTCCGAGTAATAGAGTATGCTGGCCGTTACTTCGCTCAGGGTACTGATGACAAACTCAAACCCATTGCAATAGACCCACATCTTAAGTGGTGGGAAGAGAATAAGGATTCAATCGAATGAGTTTTAACCAATCGTTGGAGTCGGACATGTGAGCTACCACCGCGGCGCCGCTGAGCTTTTCATTGTACGGAAACTACATAATGAATAGTTGGAATTGCGAAAGGAGGCCAGAATGCAAGTGGAATATCAAAACCGAAGCGGGGTATTGTTCGACATCGAGATTCAGAGCGCCCAAGTTCCAGCTCAAGCAGACTACTGGGGTTATTACATGAAAGCCACTGAGCGAGAAACAGGTTTGTCACGGCTGTATACGACGATGGTCAAGAAAGAGATCTGTTCCACCCAGAATGACGCCGAGTCGTTTATTATGGACGAACCTCTTAGATACCTTAAGTCCGTTTGTCTGGATAGCTATGAGGATGGTAGCCATCTCCTGTTCTGGCCTGATTTATCTCGTGGATGGATCGTGATCTAGAGCCGTTCCAGCATTTCGCTGCACTCGGACCGCGTACAAACCCCGTGGCTGGTGAGCTTGACGTTATGCGGAAAACATAGAAACAATAGTTAGCTGTAAAAAGGAGATCATATGGAGATTCCAATTGCATCCACAATAAGCATACGTGAATCTGGATTTGATGAATATTGGCTATAGGATCAGATATACGAAAATCCTACTTGTCTAGGGCTTGGTGAATTAGAGTCAGTCGCAAAGGAAAGGCAACAACCATCGGGAGGACGTCTTGACATCTTGTTGAAAAATCCTGAAGACGATACGATGTATGAAGTTGAGGTCATGCTCGGGGAAACAGATGAAACTCATATTATCAGAACGATAGAGTATTGGGATAATGAAAAACGAAGGTGGCCGCAACGTCAACATTATGCAGTCTTAGTAGCGGAAAGCATTACACGAAGATTCTTTAATGTTATTCAGCTTTTTAGCCATTCAATACCGATTATTGCAATTCAGGTCAATATTTTAGAGTCAAACAATAAGAAAGTACTTCATTTCTCAAAGATACTTGACACCTATGAAGAGCCAGAAGATGGAACTGGAATTGAAGAAGTACATGATGAAGCATACTGGAGGAAAAAATCTACCTGGACAGTTGACGCAGCAAATGAACTACTCGCATTAGTTGGTGAGATATTTGAATCGCCATCATTAAGGTACGTAAAAGGCTACATAGCTATCAACGTGTTGAGCAATAACTATTTCTGGTTCCTTAAGCGGAGTGCCAACAAATCACTCCTTGGTTTTCGTATATCAGACGATCACGTAGATGAAGTATCAAAGCTATTAGATGAACAAAGTGTTTCTTTCGTTCAAAAACGGAATCGCATCAAATTTACGGTAGACAAAGACTTCGTTAAAAAACATGCAGATTTGTTAAGGCAAATTGCGGAATTTGTTAAAGAAACATGGAAGAAGTAACAGCTAATAAGCCGCTGCACTCGGACACCGCAGCGCGGCGCCGGTGAGCTGTAACGTTTGGTGATTTGATTCAATAGGACACAAGCATGGAAGGAAAGACTGTACTTCGACCAGGAATCACAAACCCTCGACTCTGGCATCCGGAGCGCCCACCAAGGCATGAATGGAACAAGATCAGAAGAATAGTTCTTGAACGGGACAATTACACATGCTCATTTTGCGGCCATCGAGCCAAGAAGTACCTGAATATTCATCATACCGAAGAAAGTGGTGACAATAGTCCTGATAATCTAACCACGATTTGCGCGGCATGCCATGCGGTATCGCACATAGGGCGTAATCTTGATCTCGGAGTAATTGAAATCTGGGAGTCTGATAAGTCTCAAGTGGACATCATCAGATACACAAGAGAAGGTGTGAAGAACGGTAAATCACTTAATCAAATAAAGAAAGAGCTTCCATTAAGAGAAGGCTCATATCCGCCTGACTCAGTTGAGTATGCTAATTCACTGATTCCAAAAATGCGCGATGCTCCAAGGGGTTATCTCGACGAACCATTGTGCGCGGTTTTTGTAAATTTCAAGAGATGGCAAATCGAGTGAAGCTTTCACCTAACTAAGATTTTGGATTTTACCTGCCCCGTTGGTTAGAGACCTTTTCCTTCGGGCCTCTAACGAGGCCCCCGCCTTCGGCTGACCCACCATTCACTATTCACGAATTTACTTTTACCTTTTAACTTTTTACTTTCTTAGCTATTTTTCCCCGGCTGTATCATAGCCCCTCCCGCCCTCCTCCGCCAACATACTATGAACTATGAACAACGAACTAATCACCATCCAAAATTCACGAATCACAAATTTGGCTTTACTAAGGCCAACCTCGGCCGATATGCAAAGTCCAAGAACCAAACGCAGAAGTTCACTTCGAGTATGGTTTAAGACTTTGCGTTAAAAAGCCGTTTGAAAAATGGCTCGTAAAGCCAAAACCAAATCACGTTATCCTGTCCAGCAACCTCTCCGCGA
>JAUWBI010000028.1 GCA_030601745.1 Phycisphaerae bacterium | reverse complement strand
ACAGGGGATTAGTTAATTAGCGGATTAGTGGATTGGTTAATTGGTGCTGGTTACGGGTTGCGAGTTACGAGTTGTGGGGTGCGGGCGGAGGCCGCGTGGTTGGTGGGGGAGCCTTCGACACTTCGACAAGCTCCCTTCGGCAGGCTCAGGACAGGCAGTACAGGCAAGCTCAGGACAAGTTTTTTGTTTTCA
This sequence comes from Phycisphaerae bacterium, assembly GCA_030601745.1. GTDB lineage: Bacteria > Planctomycetota > Phycisphaerae > Sedimentisphaerales > Anaerobacaceae > JAUVYQ01. The sequence goes on along the minus strand of JAUWBI010000028.1, from coordinate 39,060 downwards.
GTTTGACAATTGCAACAATACTATATAAGTATATGCATATATACTTATGGACTGCTTTGAGAATCGTGGTTTTTGAAAGAGGGCTTTGAGGTGGAGATTTTTTTATTTTTAGCTACAGGTTTCGCGGAGAGATTAAAGTGAACTAAAGTGAGCTAAAGTGAACTAAAGTGCCTAAAGTGAGCTAAAGTTGGATTCTTCCGCCTTCGCTGAAGCTATGGCGGACAAGCGATGCTGGATACTCCCGCCTTCGCTGAAGCTATGGCGGACAAGCGATGCTCGAATTCTGTCCCTTCGGCAGGCTCAGGACAGGCTCCTGTCTACAGCCAAAAAAGTACCGGACACCTTTAATTATCTCCAAAAGAGATTTATTTTAGAAAGGAGTTATTTTTTTACAGCTTCGACTAAACCTCCAAAAGGCTTCTTTTTTTCAGTAGTTTTCCCTATCATTCTAAGCTCTCCTAAAGCTAAGCCAGCTTCATTTAAAAGGGTTTCAACATTCTCTTTAGGATTCTTTTTGGTATCAATTCCAAATTTAAAATTTTCGCCAGTCATCTTTAAAAAGGGTTTTCCATAATATTTCATAATAAAGGAACCTTTCCCAGTTACAAATGATTTTGAATAGAAATCAAAGGTAATAACACTGCCCGTTGCGCTTGATTTTGCTACAGCTTTCAGAGTCTGTTTCACACTTTCTTCTTCCAAGTAAATGGTCACACCCTCCCAGAGAAAGAATGTCTTTTTAGAAGTATCAAAGCCATTCTCGATCAGCTTATCCACCCATGATTCCTGATTGAAATCTATTGAAACAAAAGTGATCCATTCATAGTCAATTCCCGCTTTTTTAAGAGCTTCAATTTTGCATTTTTGCGTATTCTCCTTATCCAGTTCAAAGACTTTAATTTTTTCTCCACTACAATACTTGAATGCCCGTGTATCAAAACCCGCGCCCATAAAGACAACCTGATCCATACTATTAATGTTTTTTTCCATCATTTTGTCAAAAAACTTAGTTCTGCAGCCAACAAGACTCGTCAATGATGCTTTTTCAGGTTCAGGTATTTTGGCAAGACTTGGTATATATCCGCAGATTCTGTTTGCAATGAAAGCAGGCCCCATCATCAACCATAATCCAGCTCCTGACATAAAGGGTAATGAAGAAATCATTTTAGCTCCATCTTCATCTTTGCGTGATCCAAATATGTGTAAAATCAAACGAGTAAACAAAGGGTTTGTAGCTGTAGCTGATATACCATGTTTCTTGCTGTAAAGCAGGATCTTAATAACTAAGAAAATATACCCGATTATAGTTAGAGGTAGGAGAGGGAGCTGAATGATAAAAAAAACTATGAACTGAACCAATTTAATAAGAAATCGCAAAATAATTGGTAAATCTTTCTTTGTAACTATTTTTTACTTTTGTTTAATCAGGGTTAATCTGCGGTTAATTATCCTTTAATCAGCGTTGATTTTTTCTATTAAGCCCGGCAGCTCGGAAAGATGATTTATTTTCCAGGTGCCTTTTGGAGTTTTCTTCCCGGCGTTGGTGTAAGCGGCTTTGAGAACAGCATGCATACCGGTTTTTGCTGCGGCTTTGACGTCCCTGTCAATCTGGTCCCCCACGAACAATATATTTTCCAATATCTCGCCAATCCTCTCGGCTGCAGCTTTAAAGATTCGAGCGTCCGGCTTGCGAAAGTCAAATTGGTATGAATAAAGCCTGACCGTAAAGAAGTCCAATATACCTAACTGTTCCAGATGTTTTTCTAAGGAGCTGCTATGCACAAAGGTGTTGGAAACTATCCCGAGCTTAAGGTCCAATTTTTTAAGTGCAGTTAAAGTCTCCTTCGTTTTCGGTTCGGCCTTGCCGACTTTGCTCAAAGGCTCATACCAGAGCCACGCAAAATGCCGCCATTGTTGCCTATCGAGCCTGACGCCTTTTTTCGTACCGAGCCCCCTTAACAAAAGCAAGGCATTAAAATCCTTTCTGGTTATGTTGGAAAGCCAGTGTCGTATACGCAGCGCTATCAGGTTTCGCCAGCAGTAGTAGTTGAAGCTGCCGACCGGCTGGCCGCAACTTTTGAGAAAATCGTATGATAGCCTGGCACCTTGTCGGAAAAGCCGAGTCGTGTTGACTTTGCCGAAGTTGAGCAAAGTTTCGCCAAGGTCGAACAATACCGCTTTGATTTTTTTATCCGGCAATTCCTTTTACCTCAATGGCGGTAAATTACCACCAAAAGCTTCCCTGACCCACTCGAACATCTCCTTGTCCGATATCGCCGATACCCTGTTAGCTGAATACTCAGCGTCGATTCTGTCTTTTATTTTGGCTATACGGAGGTCATGCTTGGGAATTTCAATCTCGTACTTGGCTTCTATCCAGTGTTTAATGCCTGCCGCCCCGGTCTTGTCGGTAATTGCTACGCTAACAGGGCGGTTGAGTAACTTTTGCGTATCGAAGCAATTATATATTTCCTCGTTCTTTAATAAACCGTCGGCGTGAATGCCGGCCCGCGTAACATTGAAATCCTTTCCAACCAGTGGATAATTGCCCGGGATTTCAAAGCCCAGCTCCTTTCCGGCGTACTCGGCGAGTTCGGTTATTGCAGCGTAGTTGACACCCTCGCCCATCCCTTTCAACTGGGCGTGTTCCGTCACCAGAGCCTCCAGAGGCGGATTGCCTGTTCTTTCACCGATGCCGAATATCGCAGCGTTGGCCGCACTGCAGCCATAGAGCCACGCCGTTGCAGCGTTTACCTGGACCTTGTGTAAATCATTATGACCGTGCCATTCGAGCCGCGCCGACGGGATACCGATTTGCCGAAGCCCATAGATAAGTTTCGGAATGCTCCGAGGCAAAGAAACTGCCGCCCACGGCAGACCAAATCCAAGCGTATCGCAAAGCCGAATCTTGACCGGCTTATTATATTCTTCGGCAAGCTTCATTAACTCACCGGCAAAAGGCAGTACAAAACCTTCATAATCGGCTCGCGTTATATCCTCAAAGTGACAGCGCGGGATGACACCATTATCCAGCGCCGCTTTGACAACATCAAGATACAAATCCATCGCCTGGGTCCGTGTCTTTCGCAGCTTAAGGAATATATGATAGTCACTTGCCGAGGTCAGAATACCCGTTTCGCTGAGCCCCATTTGCGATACCAGCTTAAAATCAGCCGACACGGCCCTTATCCAGCCGGTAATCTCAGGAAACTCATAACCACGCTCTTTGCACAGTTCCACCGCTTTTCTGTCGCGCTCTGAATAAAGAAAGAATTCACATTGCCGGATCAAACCCGTCCCGCCGTCTATTTTGTGCAATAAATCGTATATCCGCAGGATTTGCTCCGGCGTATAAGGGGGCCGGGCCTGCTGACCGTCACGGAAGGTCGTATCGGTTATCCATATCTTGTCCGGAATATCATACTCAACTCTTTGGTTGTCGAATATTACTTTGGGAAATTCGGTATATGGAAACATCTCCCGATACAAATTGGGTTTTTCCACATCTACAAGTTTAGGGTTTTTATCCATCATTATTTATCTCCGGCACACTGTTGGTAGTTCGACTTACTATCTCGTATCGCATAATACGCGATACGCATTACGCTTCACGCACGGCGAATAATGGCCGAGGTGGGAGTCGAACCCACACGCCCAATTATGGGCAGGGGATTTTAAGTCCCCAGCGTCTGCCATTCCGCCACTCGGCCCAGACCAATAGATTAGTGCATTTGGCAAAATTTTGCAAATTGTTTCTTAATCTTCGTCTTCGCCGAACTTAACGAAAACAGACCGCCTGCGGACCCTCCAGTTGCGATGGTTCCGGGGGCGTGAATGTTAATAACCTCAACCGTGATGTGTGAAGCGTGATACCAGATATGAAATACGGGATACGAGATACGAGATAAATCGAGGCCGCAGGCACCAGAGAAAATCCGCTATTCGCTCTGTTATTTGAATCAGCCGAACTCTGCGGTCAAGCGCCCTTAGCTGCGAATCGTCGCCTGCTAAGACCCTCGCTTTCTTAATCCTCTCCGCAGCATCGGCTAATCTGCCCATTGCCAGGTAAACAAAAGCCGAATCTCTTAAAGCAAAAACGTGCTCACTCCTGATATCGAGCGTATGGGCGAAAAACTCCGCAGCATTCTCAAACCGGCCTTTTATAGCGCTCACAAGACCGAGATAGTAATAGGCGTCTGCATTAGCACAATCGATATCGACAGCCCTCAGCAGGCAATGTGTCGCATAATCGAGTTCGCCGATAGTCAAAAACATCGACCCCATAGAAACCAATGTGTCCACGTCCTCCGGAGAAGCTTGAAGCTCGGAAACCAGATAAGCTCTCCCCTCTTTCTTATTCCCTCTCATTAACGCATACTGAGCCAGTCTATAGCACGGCCCGGGAAGCGCGTTGTCTTTTTCCAAGGCCTGATTGAATAGTTGCTCCGCTCTCTCTACATCACTTTTGTTGAAAGCAATCTCTCCGAGATAAAACAAGGCGGGTACAAAATCCGGCTTAAGTTCAAGTATCCTGTTAAACTTTTCCTTCGCTGATTCGATATCGCCACCCTCGAGCAAAAACAAACCGAAATCGAGAATAACCTCAACGTTCCCCGGGTTGACACGAAGCTCCGCCAGGAAATGCTCACGGCTATGTCCGCTCTCACCCGCTGACCAGTAAGCCTGGGCGATTCGATAGTTGATTTGGGGATGGCTCGGCTCAAGTTCAGCCGTTCTTAGCCAGCAGCGAACGGCTTTCTTGTACTGACCCCGGGCAAAAAGACTGTTACCGATATTATAGTAGCACAACGCACAATCCGGATTTATCTGCTGCGCAAGATAAAACAGCTGCTCGGCCAAATCATGCTGCCCCATTTCGGTATAAGTAATTATCCGATTGCAGTAGCAGGGTTCAAACTTGGGGTCAAGTTTCTGGATGTGCTCGAAAGTGTCGATAGCAAGGTCATACTGGCCCGTCCGGGTATAATCGACCGCCAGCGAATTTAATATCTCCAAATCATCGGGATTTAGCTGAAGCGCAATTTCGTATTCGCCTATTGCATCATCGAACTGGTCAATAGCATCCAGCGCAAGCGCCTTGTTGAAATGCCATGAGCCGTTCGAAGGGTTTATCTCAAGAGCATCTTCCAGTTCCAGAAGGGCTTGTGATATTTTGCCGTCTTCGTAAAGCTCAAAAGCCTTGCGAGCTTTACGCTCGGCTTTATCATAGGAGCCAAATGCCATATCTTTGAAGACCATATAACACGTCCCTTTTTTCCTCAGCAAGTAGGGGCCCCATTTTGCAATAAGGCGCAAAGTGGGAGCCAAACAAATTCTCCAACGGCGTTATCGCCTATAAAGTACCGTTGAGTTAGCGGTTTTTGGCCGGTGTAAGGCCTTTTTGCCCGCAGTAAAAATTTTGCTGGTAATCCGGGTTATAAGCTCTTACAATTGCATAGGTTAGCCCCGCACCAATCGTGCTTAGGCTCACGCCTGATTGGTGTGGGATTACTGTTTTTCTGGAAAGCAGCCCCCGATAGTCTTATAATGTAGGCTGCCAGGCGAAGTGTAAACTAATCTAAGTTCGTTCGTACCGTCTCAGTACCGGGGCCTTATTTTGCAATAAGTCGCAAAATGGGAACCCACCGAATATTGTTTGGAGAAGTGAAACTATGATTAAAGAAATAAAAGGCCGGCTAACAGCCGGCAAAGGCACTTACGCTATTGTAGTCAGCAGGTTCAACGAATTCATAACCGCTAAGCTCCTTGCCGGTGCGATAGATTGTCTCCAGCGTCACGGTGCTGCTGATGAACAAATATCCGTAGTTTGGGTGCCGGGTGCCTGTGAGATTGCGCAAGCTTCCAAAAAGCTCGCACAGAGTGGCAAGTACGTCGCGGTCATCTGCCTCGGTGCGGTCATACGGGGTCAAACCGGCCATTACGATTCTGTCTGTCAGCAGGTAGTTCGAGGTATCGGACAAATCAACTACGATTCAGCCGTACCGGCTGTATTTGGTGTCCTCACCTGCGAGACGCTCGAACAGGCGGTCGAAAGGGCCGGGACGAAAATGGGCAACGCCGGTGCCGACGCAGCAATGACGGCTATGGAAACAGTCAGCGTGTTGGAACAGATTTGAGTTTGTATTTTGTGGCACGGCCATCTTGGCCGTGTTTCACGGGCTGGAAGCCCGTGCCACGCCTGGAAGCCCGTGCCACACCTGGAACAACGCAATACGAAATGCAGGTGGATAGAAGAACAAGGGCCAGGGAGCTGGCAATACAGGGACTATATCAACTCGACGTGCAGGGCCCGGACCTGCTCGAGTTTTTAGGTGAGTTCTTTATAGAAGCGGACCCCGACGATTTTGTCCGCAAACTCGCCTCGGATTGGACAGAAGGAACGTGGAAAAATTTGGCGCAGTGCGACGAGCTGATTGCTGCTTCGACAATAAAGTGGCAGTTTCATCGGCTCTCACCTGTTGACAAAAGCATTTTGAGATTGGCGGTTTATCAGTTGAAATTCTGTCCCGATATTCCACCCAGAGTTGTGATAAATGAGGCCATCGAGCTTGCCAAAAAGTTCAGCACTGATAAGTCACCCGCGTTTGTTAATGGCGTGCTTGATGCCGTCCTGAAAAAACTAAAAACTCAAAATTAAAAACTCAAAGCTATTGAAGGTAACGGATTGAGAACAATCGCAGTATTAAACCAGAAGGGAGGGGTGGGAAAAACCACAACAGTGGTCAATACTGCGGCAGCCCTTGCCGCCGCCGGCTCAAAAGTGGTCGTTATTGACCTGGACCCTCAAGCGCATCTGACAATACACCTCGGCCTCGAGCCGCAAACCGTCGAGTCCGGCTCTTATGAGGTCCTGACCCAGTCAGCAGGATTTCAAGAAGAAATTCTGCTCGTGCGCCCGAATCTTTGGCTGCTGCCCGCAAATATCAACCTGGTTGGTGCCGAAAGTGAGCTGGTAAGTGTGGTCGGCAGGGAAACCATTCTGCGAGAGGCAATTCATACGGTCGAAGACAAATTCGATTATTCTTTTATCGACTGTCCCCCTTCGCTCGGATTGTTGACCTTAAATGCCCTCGCCGCCGCCGAAGAGGTCTTAATCCCGCTTCAGCCATATTTCCTGGCCCTCCAGGGATTCGGAAAACTCCTGCAAACCATCGAGCTTGTCAACAAAAGAATCAACCCGGCCCTGAAAGTTAATGGCATTTTGCTGTGTATGTTTGACACCAGGGCCTCGCTTCCAAAGGAAGTCAAGGCCGATATCGAGCAATTCCTCGACAATGCACGCGGAACCAACTGCGCCTGGGCACAAGCTCGGATTCTTCCGGTTTATATCCGAAGAAACATCAAGCTCGCTGAAGCGCCAAGCTACGGCAAAACAATTTTCGAATACGAGCAAAATTGTCACGGCGCTGAAGATTACAAGAAGGTAGCTGAATTCATACACACTCAAGTTCAGCCGGCGCCACAGCTAAATACACAACCCGATGCTGCTGAAGTGCCTGAAGACCAGAATGTACAAACTTTAGAACAGATGAAAGAACTATCTGCTGTTGGCGAAGCGGCTCAGCAGCAGAATATATCCGCTCCGCCGGATACAAACCAAAGACCTGATACCGACGCCGAACAAAACCGGGACAAGCCCCCCATCACAATCAAGTCAATCCCACAGCCTGATTCACAAGCGCCCCCCTCGGAATTTACACAAACAAGAGCTAATCAAAACCAGCCCGAATCCCAATAACCAAAATGAAAAAAGATTATTATTGCAAATAAATCAATGGAAATAGATGAAAGAAAGCTTTCTGAGTAAAAGAAGGAGATAACATTAGTATGTTTGGTCACACACGATGCAACTTTCTAAAAACCATTGGCCTGGCGGCTGCTTCACTGATGTTCGTTAGTTGCATTTCCTGTGGTGTTGTGGTAGGACGGGAAAAAGCTGCTGAGGCAAAACTATCTGCCGGTGCCAAAAAGCAATCAGGAGTAACGGTTCTCAGACGGGACAAATGCGACAATGGTTACAGACTTTACTCGAGCCGAGCTACCGAAGTCGCCCACATCATCGACCTGGATGGACGGGAAGTTCATCGCTGGTCCTATCCGCAAGGCAAAACGTGGCACTACGCCGAAATGCTTCCCAATGGAAACCTCCTCGCCATCATCAAGGACGTTATGATTCTGGAGCTGGACTGGGATAGTAACCTTGTCTGGAAAAGACGGATGAGGGCTCATCACGATTTCTTCCGGCTGCCCAACGGTAATACGCTGGTTGTGGATAGGCGGAGTTTGAAAAACCCGTGGACGCATTCCGGCAAACTCACCTGCGATATTATAGTCGAATTGACGCCGGACAACGAGGTTGTCTGGGAGTGGAAAGCGGAGGAGCATGCCGGCGAGATTGCCGAGCACGTGAACCTTACAATTCCACCTTATGCAAAATTCTGGGATTGGCCGCATATCAACACTGTTGAGGTGCTGCCCGACAATCCTGCCGCCAAGAAGGATTCGCGATTCAAAGCGGGAAATATTCTTTTCTGTGGACGCCACATCGACACAATCGGAGTAATCGAAAAGCAATCTGGAAAAGTTGTCTGGGCCTGGGGGCCCGGTGAATTGCTGGGGCCGCACATGCCTACCATGCTCCCTAACGGACACTTGCTCATCTACGACAACGGACAAAATGCTGCTGTTCGCCGCAGGGGATATACTCGGGTATTGGAGCTCGACCCGCTCACTGAGAGGATAGTATGGCAATACAGGGCGGACCCGCCGAAGAGCTTTTACTCTCCGTCAAGGGGCTCCAATCAGAGACTGCCCAACGGGAACACATTCATCGCCGAATCAGATTCAGGCCGCCTGTTCGAAGTGACCTCACAGGGCGAGATCGTCTGGGAGTTCTTAAATCCCGACTTACATAAAAATGGCGGGCGAATGGCGCTCTACCGGGCTATCCGTTATCCACGAGATCTGGTCGACCGGCTCCTGGCCCAGTATGAAGGTACAGAGACAGACATTTCACCAGAGGAGTTGCTAAAGAAAATCATCAGCAGTGAAAAAACTATCGAGAATGTTACAGTACATATGCAATGTAATGTACCGGCTATGAACAACAAGGTTTTCTACGAGTATGATTGGGGATATGAAAAGGGCAAAGAGTTTTACAAGGGTACGACATTCTCGTTAGCTAGTAATCTGAAACAATCTGGCTTGCCCGAAAAAACGATAGATACAACAACCTTTGATGGCGAGAAAATGTATCATCTTCGTTTGCAGGAAAGGAATTTCCCATCTGGTTCTATTCGCGCCTTGGACCCCATATCTTTTAGGGGTATCATGACCCCGAACACACTGTTGGGGTTTGATGCAAGAGAACTGAGCCGCCAGACGTTGGGAGAAGCCCTGATGGGGGCTGCTTCCATCTCAGTCAGAAGTGATATGGATACAATTGACGGTCGCGCCTGTTATGTTGTGGAAGCGATAAATGTCGAGACAGACCCAGAGGCCAAATGGTCTTATGATGTCCGAGTTTGGATAGATCCGGAAAGAGATTTTCGCCCTCTCAGGTTCGAGAAACACTTTGGTTTTGGTGGAAAGAACAGATGGAAGGTATTAAGTCGATGTGTTGATCACATCAAACTTGCCAAGATAGACGGAATCTGGTTTCCGATCGAAGGTAAACGCACAACGCACAGGCTGGGGAATCTTGATCCGCCACCCGGTATGACGAGCGAACAGTTCGACCAACTCTCCAAAAAAGAACGCTGTCAAGTCGGGGTGTTTAGTAATGAACCTATGCTTCCTACTAGACATCTTCAAGTAGCGAAAGATAGTGTTCATATTAACAAAGGGATACCCGATGAACAGTTTACCATAGAATTTCCACGTGGTTGTGTGGTTTGGGACGACTTTGTGCAAGTAGGCTATACTGTTGGAGCTAGAGAAAGTGTTATTAGAGAGCCTCTCAATCAGCAGAACACTCTAGATGTCGGCACAAACGTTCCATCGGAGGAGAGTTCCGAAAAGAACGCACAAGAAAACTCAGATGCTCTTAAAAATAAACAGACGATTATTGAACCGGATTCAATATCGAGCAAATCACCTCGTCCTGTTGAGACACATCCTGGTATTAGAAATCCCAAGTTCTCGAAGTATGTAAAGGTGTTTATTGGTGTTGTGACCTTATGTATTGTCTTGTTCGCTATTTCCGGGGTTAGACGACTGATAAAAAAAGAACAAGCATATTAGGTGATTTTCTGGTGGCAAAAACATATGGTTTTAATAGATATTGCTATGTTTTCGCGCTGATGATTGTTGCTTTAGCGGTGCTTTTCTTGATTGGCCGTGGTAAAGAACCATCTATACATTTTCAAAACGGGACATTTTTCGATTGGGGCACGTGAGCTTGGATCTTACGGGTCCCAGAATGCGTAAAGCGCCGAAGCCCTGCGTCGCGCCGCCAGTGCCGTTTTTAGTTTTTGTGTTTTTTGTGCCTTTTCGTGGCTGTAACCTGTGTTTTCCGAATTAAGTAGCAAGAACTTTATAAACCATTATTAGGAGGTCGCTATGTATTGCTTAACTAAATGTAAATCAAAATGTATCAGCCTTATTACAGTAATATTACTTATTTTAATGTCCTGTATTCCTGTCACGGAAGCGCAAAAATCAAATGCTCTGAGACTTACAACACCTGAAGGTGTCAGGCTGCTAAAGAATAAAAGTTTTGATGACAGTGAGCAGGCACGAAAAGAAATCCTTGAATTGTACAAGGATTTACGACTCACAGATGTGCTTGATGGTATGGACCTGATTGGCCTGCAGGATATAGGTTTAATGGACAAGGATATCCGACCCCTGTGGCGGGATGTAGAAAAATTTTCTCACAGAGTAGTAGGATTTGCCATTACTGTTCGCCATGTGCCTACTGACGTTAGAGTCGGACAAAACTCGTTTCCTGACCTTGAAGGGTTCAAGAAATTCAAAGCTCAACAATATAAAAGGGCCCCCGATGCCTGGCTTGGAGTGGCAAAACCGGGAGACATCGTCGTTATCGATGCCGGTGGAATCCCCGAATGTGGTTTTATTGGCTCCAATAATAGTCTCGGCTGGGCGGGAAAAGGGGTGGTAGGAGTTGTAACAAACGGTGGTGCCCGGGATACCGATGAGATTATTAAGGTAGAGAAGATTTCAGTCTATTGTAAAAAAGGGTACAGTTCCCGCGGAGTTCGACCCGGAAGACTTATTGCTGAATCCTACAACTTTCCTATTAATTGTGGCGGCGTCCTTATTTACCCCGGCGATTTAGTAGTAGCTGATGGTGATGGGGTGTTGGTCGTTCCCAGAGAACATGCGCTGCAAGTGGGAAAAATCGCTCGAGAAATTCACATCGGTGATGAAAAAAGTCGCGCTAAAAAATACAAACGACTGGGCATACAGCCTGATGAGACGGTGATAGTAGAGTAGTCAAATCAACTGTTGCGGGTTTTGCAATTGCTCTGTAATGAAGTTTAGAAACTCCGCCGCATAGGTCCCGTTTATAACTCTATGGTCAACCGCCAGTGTCAAACTTGTAATTTTGCGCACCACCGCTTTAGGGCCCCCATTGCCGTCCTCAGGGCAGACCATCTTGACTACGTTGCCAACGGCTAAGATAGTACTGGCTGGCGGCGGTACGATTCCGAAAAAGGAATCGGTACCATATACTCCAAGGTTGCTCAATGCTATCGTTTCTCCTTCCATCTCCTCAAGTGTCAGTTTATTGCTGCGTGCTTTTTCGGTAAACAGCTTCTCCTCACTCGTAATTTCAGCCAGCCTTTTTTTGTCCGCGTTTTTTATAACCGGCACAATGACACCTTGGGGGGCATTGACCGCAAAGCCGACATTAATCGCATCGGCAATTTGAATCTTGCCGCCATCAAACCAGCCAACCATAAGGGGGTATTCTTTGACAGCTAACGCTAACGTACGAATAAAAAAAGCATTACTTGTGATTTTGACACCTAATGATTTGCTTAGCTTGGGCCGTAGACCCATCAGTTCAGTTACGTCTGCTTTTGACTCGATGTAAAAACAGGGCTTGCTCAGCTTGGATTTTAACATCCTTTCGCCGATGAGCTTCTGGATTCTGGTCAGCGGGATATGCATCTCGTGTCTCATAGCTCGATTCACCATTCGCGAGATACGATTTTTATTGGGCGATACAGGACTCGAACCTGTGACCTCACGGGTGTGATCCGTGCGCTCTAACCAGCTGAGCTAATCGCCCGGGTCCCAAACGCCCTCTATTGCGTTTGCCCCCCGCAGCCGGCTATATTAGAACTGCCAACCCTTCCGCCTGTCAAGTTTTAATCGTGGTTTGAGACACGATTCACAAATCATGAACCACGATATCACTCCTGCTCTGTTGCAACAAGGTTGCTCCGTCCGAGCTTGACGCCCTTTATGCTCAATATATTCTCTGCCATCTTATTGATTTCGCCGACACATCCTCGAAGCACAATTACCTCCAGGCAGTCGTGCTCGTCCAGGTGGATATGCATAGAGGAAATCGTCTGTAGAAGATGCGAATGTTGCAAGTCGGCCAGCTTCTGCATTAGTTTTGTCGAATGATGGTCGTAAACCAGAAATACAGCAGCGACTGCCTTCGTTTTTGGATTGCTCAGCCGCTCGCCGCTTAACTGCCGGCGTATCAAATCGCGTATGGCCTCAGAGCGGTTCTCATAACCCTGTTTGGAAATGAGCTTATCGAACATCGAAAGCAGCTTCTTATCCAGTGACACCCCTATACGTTCAACTTGCTTCATTTTTATTCTCCTGGCAACAGTAAAGTGGGCCCCCATTTTACCATCTCTCGGGATTCGAACTCCATTTTGCCATTTTTCGCCAAATGGGAACCCGACCTTACCCTTTGCTCGTTACGTAAATTACCTGCTCGGCAAACAGATTAGGTGCAAATCTTACCGGGCTAAGGCGCCTCTTAACCAGCGGAATCTTCTTTTCTACTTTGACCCCCAGCTCCTTGCAGAATTCGTCGAAGTCTTTCAGTGACAGAAAGTGTATGTTCGGCGAGTTGTGCCACTCGAAAGGCAGCTGTTTGGTTACCGGAGCTGTGCCGGAAAAAAATAACTGCGTTCTGCACCGCCAGTGGGCAAAGTTAGGAAAACTCACAATTACTTTTTTACCTACTCGCAGCAATTCATTAAAAACTTTTTCAGGGTTTTTCAGCGTCTGTACTGTTTGTGACAGTATCACGTAATCCAGGCTCTTATCAGCGTAGTAGCTAAGCCCCTGCTCAACATCCTGCTGGATGACCGGCAGGCGCCGGCAGATACAATCCAGGACAAGCTCTTGGTCAAGTTCGATGCCCTTGCCTTTGACATTTTTGTCGCGCAGCAAATTGGCGAGCAGCCGTCCGTCTCCGCAGCCGACGTCGAGCACTGTGCTGTCCGGCTCGACAAGAGATTCTATCAGTTCGTAATCCACGCGTGCCCGGTGGGCCTGCTCGACCCGGCTGAGCGTCCGCATACTGCGCGCATAACAAGAACATGGCTGTTGTTCCCCGCCGGGTTCAGAAGTCGCCTTCAGAAAGCAGCAGAGAAAAGTCCCAAGGGTATCCGACTCCAGTAAAAACGCATCGTGGCCGTAGGATGAATCGATATCGCAATAGCTTACATCTTTGCGATTGGCGGCCAGGGCATCCACTATCGCTCTGGATTGTGCGGGCGTATAAAGCCAGTCGCTTGCGAAACTAACTACAAGGAATCTCGATTTGACATTCGCAAAGGCCTTGGTTAATGTCCCATAGTCCTTTTCCAGGTCGAAGTAGTCCGCCGCCTTGGTTATGTAAAGATAACTATTGGCGTCGAATCTTTCCACAAAGGTTTGCCCTTGATAGTCCAGGTATGTCTCAACGGCAAACTCAGAGTTGAAATCGTAACTGTATTGGTCGGCGCTTCGTAGTTGTCGGCCGAACTTTTCACGCATACCCTGTTCCGAGAGATACGTTATATGCCCAATCATTCGGGCAATTGCCAGGCCTTTATCCGGGCCCTGTTCACTCTTGTATTGTCCGCTGGCGAAATTTCCATCTGCCAGTATCGCATTTCTGCCCACCGCATCGAATGCAATCGACTGAGCACCAAGATGGGTCGTTGTGGCAACCGGTATCGCAGCTTTAACAAAGTCGGGATACTCAATCGCCCACTGTAAAACCTGCATCCCGCCTATCGAGCCCCCGATTACCGCCAGAAGCTTTTTTATCCCGAGCTTATCGAGCAGCAGCTTCTGGACCTTAACCATATCACCGATAGTTATAATCGGAAAGTCCAGACCGTATGGCTTCTGTGTCGCCGGATTAATCGAAGATGGCCCCGTGGTCCCACTGCAGCCGCCTAAAAAATTTGAGCAAATAACAAAATACTTGTTTGTGTCAATTCCTTTACCAGGCCCGACCATAACATCCCACCAGCCGGGCTTCCTGTCATCAGGACTGTTTACGCCGGCAACGTGAGCGTTGCCGCTAAGAGCGTGGCAAATCAAAACAGCATTATCCTCGGCGCGGTTTCGCTCCCCGTACGTCTCGTAGGCCACATCAATCGGAGCTAATTTCTTGCCGCACTTCAGCTCCAGGGGCGTGTCCTGCTCGACTATCCGTATCGTTTCTGTCTTGACGATGCCAACCGAATTTTCACCAATCTCTACCATGGCAACAATTAAGTATACCCCAAAACTTTTCCCTGTAAAGCGCTTAAGCAAATTAAGCTTTCGCCCGGAGCCATCGGCCCGGCAGCAGACTAATTAGTTACATTTTCTGTTCTAAAATCGTTAAAAAACCTTGACACTGCAGAATACCATCCATAGATTATACTTCAAGTGGCTGCAATGCCAAAATAGAGGGACAAATTTAACCACGTACCATTTAACGAAAGGAAGCAACAAAATGGCAAAGAAAAAGAAAGTTGCGAAGAAGAAAAAGGTCGCAAAGAAGAAAAAAGCCCCGAAAAGAAAAAGAGCCGCTAAAGGCCTCTGGACAAAAGCCGAAGTCAATCTGCTCAAAAAGCTTTTCCCGACCAACCCCACTTCTAAGATAGCTGCGGAGCTCGGACGCAAAACCGATACAGTAAAAAAGAAAGCATCCAGAATGGGACTTCGCAAGTCAAAGAAGTATATGAGGTCCCTCGGCAGGAAGTAAGTTATAGAGAGCCGGTTCTTCAGAGGTTCCCAAACCTTATCTTTGTTCGCTTGCGGTGCGCAGAAAGAGCGACGATTCGTTCTCGACCCTCGATGCCACATGCTCGATGCCCGTCGAATATCGAGAATCGAGTAATGAGTATCGAGCTATGTGCAAAATCCTTGACATCTGCCTCCGGTGCTGTTATCTTTGCGCAAAATTTCCAGGGATTCCGTTTTGTGATTTGTTGCAGGGCACCCCGCAAATGGGTTCTCTCCAGAATATTTTCGTGTTTTTGCTATCAGGAGCTTAATTTTGAGGGTTCTTTCAGGCATACAGCCGTCCGGCCGACTTCATATAGGCAACTTTTTCGGCGCAATGCGCCAGCATCTCCAGCTCCAGGCCGAGCACGATTGTTTTTATTTCATCGCCGACTATCACGCCCTTACCAGTAACCCTTCACCAGCCGATGTTGCTCGGCATACCCTTGACGTCACAATGGATTATATCGCTCTGGGACTCGATACCGAAAAAACCGTCTTCTGGCGCCAATCCGATGTGCCCGAAGTTACCGAACTCACCTGGCTCCTTTCCTGTGTAACCCCGATGGGCCTTTTGCATCGCTGCACAAGCTACAAGGAAAAAGTCGCTCAGGGCATCAGTCCCAATCACGGCTTGTTCGCATACCCTGTCCTTCAGGCCGCCGACATCCTTATTTACAAAAGCGACCTTGTCCCCGTCGGCGCCGACCAGAAACAGCACATCGAGGTTACTCGCGATATCGCAGCCCGCTTCAACAACGCCTATGGCGAGGTCTTCACTTTGCCTGCTGAGCACATCATCGAGCAGGTCGCTGTTGTCCCCGGCACCGATGGACAAAAAATGAGCAAAAGCTATGGAAATACCATTGAGATATTCGAGCCCGAAGAAAGTGTCAGAAAAAAAATTATGCGTATCGTTACCGACTCCACGCCGGTCGAGGAGCCCAAAAACCCTGACAAATGCAACGTCTTTGCGTTTTTGAAGTTGGTCGCCTCCTCGGACGAGTTAGCCGGGTGGGAAAACAGATACCGAAATGGCGGTATGGGCTACAGCGAGGCCAAAAAACGTCTCGCTGAACTGCTGATAGATTATTTCAAGCCGTTCCGACAAAAAAGAACCGAGCTTGAAAATAATATCGACTATGTCAAAGAAGTCCTTGCCGACGGTGCTAAGCGCGCAAAAGCCGTAGCCCGAGAAACGCTCGAAAAAGCCCGCCAGGCTGTTGGATTGAGAAAGTAATTATGGCTGATAAGCTCGTTACAATTGCACAGTTCGCAGATTACATTGAAGCTGATTTAGCAAAGCAGTTGCTCGATGATTTTGGAATTAAATCGGTAGTAACCGGCCAGAATGTGGCGAATATATATTCCGGCCTGCCTGCCCTCGCCGATCTAAAACTGCAAACTTTTGAAAGCCAGGCACAGAAAGCACGGGAAATTCTGGAATCCCAGGGAAAACAGGAGCAATAATTGGCTGATTATCGCGTAAATCTTGATATTTTTGCAGGGCCTTTGGATTTGCTTTTGTATTTGGTCCGCAAGGATGAGGTCGATATTTACGACATTTCCATCGCCAAAATAACCGACCAGTACATCCGCTACATCGAAATGCTAAAGAGTCTTGACATTGATTTGGCCGGCAACTTTTTAGTAATGGCCGCAACGCTGATGCAGATAAAATCCGCAATGCTCCTGCCGAAGGCAGAGCCTGAGTCCGCCCTCGGCGGAGCCGACGATTTAGCCGACCCCCGCGCAGAGCTTATCCGTCAGCTCCTCGAATACAAAAAGTTCAAAGACGCCGCTAATCTACTCAGCGACGCCGCCGACAAACAGAAAGAACGTTTCCCGCGTCCCGACAGTATTATCGAGCGGTTAAGACCCGACGCCGAGCCCCAGATCGACATTGAACAGGTGGGCATCTGGGACCTGCTCGAAGCCTTTGACTCAATTATGAAGGCCACCGGCGCGGGTCTTGACATAAGTCACATCAAGGACGATACGCCCATTGATTTGTATCAGATAGAAATTTTGCACCGCCTGCAGACCGAAGGCCCGATGAGTTTCGAACGTATCTTCGGGTCCGGAGCTAACCGTGTCGTAATGATTGGATTGTTCCTGGCACTTTTGGAATTGGTTCGAGAAAGATTGATTTGGGCTAAACAGCCGGCATCTTCGTCTTCCATATACTTACGGCCCTTGACTGATGAACCTGCCGAACAGGCTGTCCGCAAGGCCATCCTTGCCGTCGCCGAGACTGACAACCGGAACTCTGTTCAAACCGAACAGCAAAAAACACCCCCCCTGACAATTTCTGAATTGCCGCCAAAAAGTAAACCAGACACAAAGCAACAAAGAGACAAAGAAAGAATTAGCCGCGAAATGGTTCGACAGAGACGTTCGGCTGAGCTCAGTCGAAGCCCTCACCATCCCGAGCGAAGTCGAGGGAAGGCACAAAAGAAAGATTAGAATTAGACGCGGATTAACAGGGTACCAGGTTATCAGGTGGCCTGATTCCCTGGTTCCCTGATTTCCTGATTCCTTGGTTGCCTGATACCCTGGTTCTTGACATACAACCTGCTAAGCGTAATAATAACCATCTTTAGAAATTTTATGCTGGGGAAGTAAAAACGGTGTCGCACAAAATTGTATCCAAAAGCAAGCTTAGCGAGAACGTCTTTACCGCCGAAATCGAGGCCTCGCTTATTGCACAGGCAGGAAAGCCAGGCCAGTTTGTCGTTATCAGCATAAATAGCGAATACAGCGAGCGAATCCCTCTGACAATCGCCGATGCCGACCCCGAAAAGGGCACTATCCGCCTGATTTGGCAGCGCGTCGGCAAAACCACCGCAGAATTAGCTGATATGAAGGCAGGCGAGAAAATTGCCAACGTCGTCGGACCGTTGGGCAAACCTACCCATCTAAAAAATTTTGGCACCGTCGTTTGTGTAGGCGGCGGAATCGGCAACGCCCCCTTACTGCCTATCGCAAAGGCCCTGAAAAAAGCCGGCAACAAAATCATCAGCATACTCGGAGCACGAAGCAAGGATTTGCTTATTCTCGAAGATGAATTCACCCCGATAAGTAACGAGCTGATAGTTACAACCGATGACGGCTCATACGGACGGAAAGCCCTGGTAACCGAACCGCTAAAAGAACTCTGTCAGCGCGACCAAAAGCCGGACCAGGCCTTTGTAATCGGCCCGGCTATAATGATGAAGTACTGCTGCGAGGTAACAAAGCAGTTTAACGTCCCTACACAGGTATCGCTCAACACCATTATGGTTGATGCTACCGGTATGTGTGGCGGCTGCCGCGTCGAAATTGAAGGCAAACCAAAATTCGTCTGTGTTGACGGCCCGGAGTTTGACGGACATAAAGTAAACTTCGACTTGATGATGAAAAGATTGGATGCCTATAAAGACCAGGAAAAAAAGGCCTACGAACAGTATAAAAAACACAGATGCAAAATAGGCCTTGCATAATAAAATCCGAAATCCGAAACAAATTCAAGTGACAAAAATGACACTTAGTCATTGCAAGCGAAGCGAAGCAATCTCAAACCTAAGCGAGGAATTTGCTTCGTCGCTGTGCTCCTCGCAATGGCATTTTACGTTTCGAACATTCGAATTTCGAATTTGTTTCGTATTTCGATATTCGGTATTCGAATTTACCCTTGGTGCCAGTAATGTTTAGGGACTCATTATCGTGACGGAAAAAGAAAGACAGCAACTTCTAAAAAAGCAAAAAACCGGCGAACTCAAACCCGCCGACAGGTACAAAATCCCCCCTCAGGATATGCCCGAACAGGACCCCGTCGAAAGAACAAGCAACGTCAACGAAGTGGCGACCGGCTATACCGAAACCCACGCCCGACTCGAAGCTATGCGATGTCTCCAGTGCAAAAACGCCCCCTGCATTGAGGGCTGTCCGGTCCAGATAAGGATACAGGATTTTATAGCTGCCATTGCTGATGGCGACTTTAAGAAAGCTTTAGTCATCATCAGGGAGAACTCGCTCCTGCCCGCCGTCTGTGGCCGGGTATGCCCGCAGGAAGTCCAATGCCAGCAAAAATGCACCGTCGGCTTAAAATTCAAGGACGTCGGTAAAGCAGTTTCAATCGGCCGACTGGAAAGATTTGCCGCCGACATCGACCAAAACGAAGGCGGCGCCCCTGCCGTTGCACCTGAGACTGGAATAAAAGTCGCCATAATCGGCTCAGGCCCCGGCGGCATCGTCGCTGCCGCTGATACCAGAAAAGCAGGACACGATGTTACTATATTTGAGGCCTTCCACAAACCGGGCGGCGTAATGGTTTACGGAATCCCCGAATTTCGGCTCCCCAAAGCCATCGTCCAGAAGGAAATTGATGTCCTCACCAAAATGGGTGTTAAAATTGTCTGCAACTTCATCGTAGGCAGAACAAGAACCATAGAGCAATTGATGAAAGAAGATGGCTTCGAGGCGGTCTATATCGGCGTCGGAGCCGGCCTGCCCAGATTTATGGGTATCGAAGGCGAGTCCCTTGTTGGTGTATATAGTGCAAATGAATACCTCACGCGTGCAAATCTTATGAAGGCATACGACTTCGGCAAAGGTGCCGATACCCCAATCGCACTCTCAAAAAAAGTCGCCGTCATTGGCGGCGGCAACGTCACTATGGACTCCGCCAGAACAGCCCTCAGACTCGGAGCCGAAAAGGTCTATCTGGTTTATCGCAGAACCGAAAAGGAAATGCCCGCTCGAATTGAGGAAGTCCACCACGCAAAGGAAGAAGGCATCGAATTTCACATATTGCAAAGTCCAAAGCGGATAATCGGCGACCAGAACAGCCACGTAACTGCTATCGAATGTCTAAAGTATCGCCTCGGTGAACTGGACGAATCCGGCCGATGCAGGCCCATCCCCATAGAAGGCTCGGAATTTCAGCTCGATGTTGACACCGTAATTATAGCTATCGGCAATATTGCAAATCCGCTGATTCGCCAGACCACACCAGGCCTTCAGTTCAACAAATGGGGCAATATCATCGTCGATGAAAACTGCAAAACCTCATTGCAGGGCGTTTATGCAGGCGGGGACATCGTCCTCGGTGCCGCAACCGTAATCCTGGCAATGGGTCAGGGCCGAATCGCCGCCGCTGCCATAAACAAATACCTCGAAAAAAAGCCAAAATCCCACAAAAAACCTGGCTAACCCGGATACTTCACGGTGTTTTCAAATTTGTTTAGCTGAATAGTTTTTGCGAAAATCTGAGTAGCACGGCCATCCTGGCCGTGTTGGCACGGGCTGGAAGCCCGTGTCACACAGGGAAAAAGCAATATGTCACAAAAACTGCTTATAACCAATTGCAGACTCTTCAATGCCACGGACGATGAACAAACCACTTCCATTCTCATTGAAAATGGTATCATCACCCAGGTCAATCCCTCTGCCAGATGTGACAATGTACTCGATGCTCAGGGTCGCATAATTGCCCCCGGCTTTATTGACGTTCATATCCAGGGAGCAGGCGGCGCCGACATACTCGATGCGACCCCTGAAGCCCTGAAAGCGATATCACGAACTTGTGCACGCTTTGGAACCACGAGCTTCCTCGCCACAACCGTATTTAAACCAAACCGGGAAAATCAGCACCTCACCCTTGCCGCCCAATACGTAAACCGCGACCTCGGCGGCGCAAATTTACTTGGCATTCATCTTGAAGGCCCATTTATCTCACTCGAAAAAAAAGGAATGGTCCTGCCCCAATCTATATGCCCCCCATCCTTGAAGGTTCTCGATAAAATTATGGATATCGCAAACGGCCACCTCCGAATGATGACAATCGCACCCGAATCGCCCGACAGCCGGCAGATAATCCAGCGCCTCGTTAACTCAAGGATTATCGCCTCTTTCGGCCACTCCAACGCCACATACGAACAAACCCTCGATGGCTTCAACGCCGGCATCTCACACGTAACACATTTATTCAACGCAATGCCGTCAGTCCACCATCGCTCACCCGGCCCGCTCATCGCCATCTTTCAGACAAAACACATAACCGCCCAGCTCATCTGCGATGGTGTCCACATACACCCAGCCGTTCTAAAATTTGCTTTTGAAACACTCGGCCCGAAGCGTATTATACCAATCACCGATGGCATGCAGGCACTCGGACTTGGTGACGGAAAATATCTCTATAACGGCATCGAATACGAATCCGCAGATGGAGCCGCAAGATACAAAGATGGCACCTTAATCGGTACCGCCCTCGGTCTGAATCAACTCTTGAAAAGATTCATAGCATTTACTGATTGCCCCTTTGATGTGGCCATCAAAACCGTTACTCAAAACCCAGCCGGATTGTTGGGCCTCGAAGATAAAAAGGGCTCTATCGCCCCCGGAAAAGACGCTGACCTGGTTCTGCTCGACCCCGACTGCTCAGTCCACACAACCATTGTCGCCGGCAAAATCGTATTCCCAGAATAACTTCTTCCCATTTGCGACCCGGCAAGTCGGGGTGCCGGGCAAAATGAATCATGGCAAAGTGGGAACAACCCCCTTTCGGGAAAAGCATATCATCTTCATATTTGACAATTTGCCGCGCTTTTAGTATTATTCGCACTTTCGCAATTTTGGCAATCTTATAAGTGAATCCGAAGTAGCGAGTTGCGAGTATCGAGCATCGAGTCACGAATATGGAAATCAAGCCGTTCAAAGCATTTAGGTTCGACGCCGGCGTGGTTGGCGATGTGGGTAGCTGCATTGCTCCGCCTTACGATTGTTTAAGCCCTGCACAGCAGCAGCAGCTCTATAAAAAAAGCAAATACAATATCGTGCGGATAATAAAAGGAAAAACGACTACTTCTGATAACGCTGACAACAATCAGTACACACGGGCGGCCGACTACCTTGATACCTGGATAAAAAAAGGCGTCTTAAAACAGGACCGGGCCGAAGCCATTTATGCTTATGTGCAGGATTTCCAAATAAGCGGCTGTAATTTCCGTCGCAACAGCTTTGTTGCTTTAGCTAAGCTTGAGGAATTCGGCCCGCCCTGGCGGGTAAGACCTCACGAAGAAACCCTCGAAGAGCCCAAAATAGACCGGCTGAACCTCAAGAGGGCAACCGTTGCAAAGTTCGGTCTCGTTTTTATGCTCTATGAAGATGAGCAAAACGTCGCCGACAAAATCATTGAAGAAACCTCCAGCCAAAAACCGCTCATTAACTTTGTTGACGAACAAGATGTTCGGCACCGGCTCTTCGCAATAACCGCTGAAGAGAACATCGATGCAATCACGAAGATGATGCTCGATAAAAGCTGCATCATAGCCGATGGCCATCATCGCTACGAGACGGCTCTAAACTACTACAAAGAGACTGCCAACCCCGCGGCGGTATATCAAATGACCGGCTTTGTCAATATCCGCCAGGATGGATTAACTATCCTCGCCACGCATCGGCTTGTCGGCGACCTCGAAGACTTCAACCTCGAAAAGTTAATCACTGCTCTGCGAGAAAACTTTGAAATTACTGAATATGCGTTTGATTCGCCACCTGCCAAGGCCGAGGCGAAGCAAAAGCTTTTCGCACAAATGAAGTCCGAGTGTGATAATGACGAAAACGTATTCGGGATTTACGGCGGTGACAATGCCTTCTACATGGCTGTGCTGAAGAACAAACAAGCAGTGGATTCTGCAGTCCCGGATATGAGCCGACCCTGGAGGTCGCTTGACGTTTCAGTGCTGCACAAATTGATTCTGGAAAAACTCTTGGGTATCGGCGAAGAAGAACTCGCAGCCGGCAGCAACATCGAATATATAAAGGACGTCGGCAGCGCGGTCGACGAATCAATTAAAAAAGTTGACATCGGGCAAAAACAAGTGGTGTTTTTTGTTAACCCGACAAAGATGCAACAGATACAGATGGTCACCGCTGCCGGTGAAAAAATGCCGCAAAAGTCAACTTTCTTCTATCCGAAGATGCATACGGGTTTGACAATTAGCAAATTGTAACACTGACTCAAATGTCATCCCTGCGAAAGCAGGGACCCATTAGTACAAATTGTGTAGATTCCCGCTTTCGCGGGAATGACAGAAAGATGGGAGATTGTATATGGTAGACTGGAAAAACCCGCCGAGATTGTTTATCCCAGGCCCGGTGAAGGTCAACGACGACGTCTTGCAGCAGCTTGCACGACCTACACTGGCCCATCGCGGCAAAGAGTATGCTCAACTCCACGGCGAAACGACCGATATGCTCAAAAAAATCTTCTTTACCGACCAAAACGTCTTTTTGTCCACCTCCTCGGCTTCAGGAATTTGGGAAGCTGCTATTCGCAACTGCGTCGGCTTTGATGAAACCGTCCTGGCTGCTTGCTGCGGCGCCTTCAGCGACAAATGGGCAACCGTGGCCGGAAACTGCGGCAGAAATGTCGAAGAGCTAAAAGTCGATTGGGGAAAACCCACTTTGCCTGAGGCGATTGACAAAAAGCTCGCAGCCGGTAAATATGCCGCCATTACTTTAATGTATAACGAGACAAGTACCGGCCTGACGAATCCCGTCTATGAAATCAGCAAGATGATGAAGCAAAAACATCCCGATGTCCTGGTCTTTGTCGATTCGGTCAGTGCGATGGTCGCCCTGCCTTTGCATTTCGACGAGCTCGGCTGGGATGTAACATTCGCCTCGGTCCAGAAGGCCTTTGCGATTCCGCCGGGACTCACCGTTGCTCTCGTCAGCAGCCGGGCTTTGGAAAAAAGTAAAGATGTCCCCGGCCGGGGTTATTACTTCGACTTCCAGCTCTTTGCAAAATCAGCAGCAAAAAACCAAACACCCACAACACCCAATATCCCCCACATTATGGCCCTGAACTACCAGTGCAAAAAGCTGCTCGCCGAAGGTATGGAAAACGTCTGGCAGCGACACAAAAAAATGGGCGAGTTCACAAGGAATTGGGCAAAAGAGAAATTTGCCCTGTTCTGTGATGAAAAATATGCTTCAAATACACTCACAGCGGTCAAAAATACCCGCGGCTTCAACGTCGCTGAAACGATTAATGCAATACAGGAAAAGCACAATACCATTTTCGGAAACGGCTACGGCAAGCTAAAAGAACAAACCTTCCGAATTGCTCATATGGGCGATATCACCCTCGACGACCTCAAAGAGCTCCTCGGCTGGCTCGATGACGAAATCGGATAAAACTATCACCTTTGTCATTCTGAGCGCAGCGAAGAATCTCGTCGTTGCGAGCATCGTGAGGCAATCTTTATATCACGACGTTACGTGGTAGCTGAATTCAAGCACCTGCGGATTAACTAGCTTCCGGTAATCATCCATACTCATCCGTATCGCTTTTTCGTGCGTGCCGGCCTGGAATGTGATATGGTCGTCCTTCTCTAAGGCCTTGTCTATAATTGTCGGCAAATCATATAAATTCCCGAAGGGCGGCTCCGCCCCCAAATCACAGTCGTCGAACAGCTTCTCCATATCCTTTTCCTCTGCCAGCGAAACTTTTTTGGCGCCCAGTTGTTTTTTCAGCGCACGCATGTCAATCTTGTAACACGCTGAAAGCACACACATCACGTACTTACCGTCGGCCTTGACTATCACCGGCTTGGCTACATATTTCCCCGGCTCATGCTCCACCGCCGCCATCTCCTGCGCTGAGAACGCCGGCTTATGTTTAGTAACCTCGTACTTTACTCCCGACTTTTTCAGAAATTTTATCACTTGCATCTTACACCTCTCAAAAAAGTGCTAAAAATCACCCGGCTACAATTTCTTATATGGTTATTTTTATCTATGAAGATTCGCCGTGTCAATAGCTGATACCAAAATTTAACCCCCCCAAACCGGCCGGCAAAAGACGATACGATTATGCGTTTTTGCACCGCGCCGTCAAGAGTATTTATGAAAATCCTGAAATGACCGCCAGGCACCCCCCGTTTTACACTGGGCTTTCGTCTCAACTTCGTAATTCGATATTCCTTGTTCGGTATTCGATATTCATGCCGTCCTCCGCCCTCCGTCATCTGCCGTCCGCCCCCCACACGCCGCCATTGGGATTCACTCTTGCCCGGTATTCACTATCTTGGTCCACCACCAGTCGTGATGAAGCTCCAGACTGTACCGGTGGTTGTCCCACTGGGATTGACCTCATCGATACGCCAGTAGTACGTAGCACCGTAAGCCATTGTGCCGGGATCGAATGTTGTAGCAGTCTGGTTGCCCCGGAACGTACCCGGACTGGTCGTGCCGAAGTACACATCGTGCGACACGGCATTGGAACCGGCTGTCCAGCTCAAATTAGCGTATGGGCTGACCCATCTCGCCCCATCGGCTGGATTTGGATTGCTTGCCTGACCAGGTGGCGGTGGTGGCGGCTCCGGCTCATAGCCCAGTGCACTTAGAGCATCTTCCAGCTTTTCAATGCTCTTTTCCAGCGCATCTATGGCCTGCTCCCCGTGCTGTGTCGCAGAATGAATCTTCTGCTTAGCTGTAACTATATCGCCTTTATTCAAGTCACCGTAATCCCCGCTTTCAAGCAGCTCCTCGAGCGCTTCGCACGCTGTCCATTCTTCAGCTAATGCGGCCAGTAATTCTTCGAGCAGCGCTGTTTTGCGCCCGAGTGCACGTTCGGCAGCCATTGTGGCAATCTGATAGAGACTGCAAATACCTACCGGCGCATCGGATTTGACCCACGCCGGGTCGCTGACATCGGGATTCGGCGTTGAACCCAACTGCCCATTGTTATCATTGCCCGATAAATCATATACAATCTGCCCCCCACCTTCGTCAAAGTCCCAGTAACCCACCAGCCCCGGCTCATCACCCGCCAGCCTCGTATGCATATTCGCCTGAATTTCTTCAGCAGATAAAGCCCTGTTGTAGATTGCAACTTCGTCGATTACGCCGTTGAAAAGTCCTCTATTTGCTCTACGATAGCTATGTCTTCCAATACTAACATAATCTATCGAAGTAACATAATCTCCTGTTTGGTTATTTGACGTTCTATCTACTTCAACTCCATCTACATAGAATACAAAATCATCTGAATCAACAGTCATGCTATACTGATGCCATCCACCGTAATTCTTCTTTGGATAAGTCAACCTTTGTATACTGCTCCCGCCACTACTTCTAATTATTGCAACTGCATAATCACCAGGATATTCTGTCGCAAGCAGTATAGTCGACTGGGCATATCCTGCCTGGGATGCATCGTCTCTCTGCTGAAATATAGCATTTACAGGCGACGAACCCCCTGGTGAACCATAATGATTGGCCCAGGCTGAAACTGTAAACTCTGTCGTTGTGATTATATTCCTTGAAAAATCAACATAATCATTCACACCATCAAACTGCAAAGCCGTTCCTGTCGGACAGATGGCAAAAATAGAAATTGGCTTTTCAGCATTGACAGTGACATCCCCCTCGGTGTAGCTGGCCAGTATTGTCGCCGACTGGTGCTTGACAATATCTTTCGTTCTCAGCACGCCATTCTCATCAATATTCGCTGCCGTATCCGGCTCATAGCCCAGTGCACTTAGCGCATCTTTTAGCTTTTCAACGTTCTTTTCCAATGCGCCTATCGATTGCTCCTGATGCTGTGTTGCAGAATGAATCTTCTGCTTCGCTGTAACTATATCGCCTTTATTCAAGTCACCGTAATCTCCACTTTCAAGCAGCTCCTCAAGCGCTTCGTACGCTGTCCATTCTTCAGCTAATGCGGCCAGTAATTCTTCAAGCAGCGCTGTTTTGCGCTCGACTGCACGTTCGGCAGCCATTGTGGCAATCTGATAGAGACTGCAAATACCTACCGGCGCATCGGATTCGACCCACGCCGGGTCGCTGACATCGGGATTCGGCGTTGAACCCAATTGCCCATCATTGCCGTTGCCGGATAAATCGTAAACAATCTGTCCCGCGCTTTCATCGAAGTCCCAGTAACCTAACAGCCCTGCCTCATCACCCGCCAGCCTCGTATGCATATTCGCCTGAATTTCTTCAGCAGACAAAGCCCTGTTGTAGATTCTAACTTCGTCTATGAGCCCGTTGAAACCACAATCTAATCTATCTAACCCTATTACGCCTATCCTCACGGAAGCTCCTCTGTCCCAGGAAAGAGAAGTTGTATCAGTTCCTTTTAAAATTCCGTCAAGATAGAAAGTTGCTATGGTTCCATTTTTTGTAATGACCAAATGATGCCACGTGTTTAATGAGGGATTAACATTCAAATTGTCAAATGTTACTACCGAACCATCATATAACCGAATTTCTCTATGGTTTCTGTCATAATATATCTCCCAATCAAGACCAAGATAAAAATTTTCTCTCTTACTGATTAAACCATTATAACCGTGGCGGGGCGCCCAACTTTCAGAATAAAACCATAAGCTAATCGTTATGTTATCAGTAATGTCCAAACTGCTGTCATTCCCACAATCGACGTAGTCATCCACACCATCAAACTGCAAAGCCGTTCCTGTCGGACAGATGGCAAAAATAGAAATTGGCTTTTCAGTATTGACAGTGACATCCCCCTCGGTATAACTAGCTCGTATTGTCGCCGACTCGTGCTTAACAATATCTTCCGTTGTCAGCACTCCATAATCGTCTATACTCGCATATGTGTTCGGCTCAACCACCCATAGGGCCGAATCCGTCACGTCTCTTGTACTGTCATCCTTATAGTGTGCGATGGCTTTATAGCTGGCGCTGAAATTCTCCGCCACCTCACTCGACCCAGTTATCTCAAGCCTCACCAGCACCCCTAGTTCCCGGACCAGGGCCAGATTGTGACTGCTGCATGTGCATGGGGCAATGGCAACGAAGTCGTTACCTGAAGGGACATCGCACTGGCCGTATGAGTTCCAACCCCACGCTGCGAGCGAACCATCGGCCTTGACAGCCAAGCTGTGGCTGTTCCCACCCGCAATGGCCACGAAGTCATTGCCAGCGGGGACATCGCATCGACCGTCGCCGTTATAGCCCCAGGCCACCAAAGAGCCATCAGCCGTCAGGGCTAGGCTGTGATTGTTCCCAGCCGCGATGGCCACAAAGTTATTGCCCGTTGGCACATCCCCTATGCCGTGGCTGATGGCTTCTCCCCAGCCTACGAGTGAGCCATCGTCTTTCATGGCTAGGCTCTGAATGCCCCCGGCAGCGATGGCCACAAAGTCATTGCCGGTGGGAACTTCACATTGACCGTGACCATTCCACCCCCACGCTACGACCGATCCATTGTTCTTGAGGGCCAAGCAGTGATACGTCCCGCCTGAAATGGCCACGAACTCGTTCCCAGTGGCAACATTGCACTGACCCCAACGGTTATTGCCCCAGGCTAGGAGTGATCCATCGTCCTTAAGGGCAAGACTATAGTTATACCCAGCCGCGATGGCCGTGAAGTTACTGCCAGCCGGAACATCGCATTGGCCATCGCTGTTACCACCCCAGGCCATGAGCGTCCCGTTGGCTTTGAGGGCCAGGCTGTGTCCATACCCGGCTGCGATAGCTGTGAAGTCGCTACCAGCCGGCACATTGCATTGGCCCCAACTGTGACGGCCCCATGCCACAATCTCCCCGGCAAAGCTTGCCTTGCAAGCCCAAGGGGTAACTACAAACAAAACGATGATTGCTAACACAAGCATTTTCTTACTTCTCATTTTCATCTCCTTTTAAAAAATTGTTAATATTTAAAGTCCTGTAACAACACCCTTTCAGGGTGATTGTTGTTATGGGATAGCGCACCTGTTGTCCAAAAAGTCCGCTTCAAGGCAATTATTGAAAACATTACGGCTCTAATTAGATGGACACCGACAGGACAGGATATTGCAGAAGCCTCTCCCCTGAGAGTTAAATTCGAGTCTTGCCGGCGGATTTCCATTTTACCGCTCCTTTCAAAACTTGTCCCTGCGCAAGCAGGGAACTATAAATATATTATGACGGCACAGGCAACGCACCTATACCCGATTTACGTAAGTTAAGTCTGTTTTGAGCCTGTTAAAGCAAATCTTTAACTTTCGAAGGCAGGTTCGGTATGAAAGAGACACGAATTATGATGACGACCAAAAATATAATGACAACTTTTTGATCCTGCCTTCACTAATACCATTCTAACACAAACCCAATCGATTTTGCAAGTTTTTTTCCCAAATTTTGTAATTTTTTTTACCCTCTATTCTCACCCATCAACCCAAATCCGCGGTTACTTACTATTGAACTATCAGTGTGAATCCGTGTCTTTAATTTTTTTTCAATCTATTTGTGTTTTTTGTGCCTTTTCGCGGCCAAACAAATTCCTGTCTAAAAAAATTCGTGCTAATTCGTGGCTATATTTCTCTGCCTTCTCGTCTGTCCCCACGGAAGCGGGGAGTGTCCTCTGTGGCTAATTTTTCTTCGCGTCTTGGTGGCTAAACAAAATCCGTGCCAAATTGCCTTTATATTAAAAAATCTTTGACGTTGTGAACTTCCTTCTAATAAAATCGTATAAAATTGCCGAAAACGTTTTTATTGATGTCGAATCGGTGGCTTTGAAAGCCGCCTTGATTGTTTAAGGAATTGGGAGGTCAAAATGCAGACTTTAAGTTTCAAACAGAACAAATCTCCGTTACGTTATTTTGCGATTTCACTTCCGCTCGTACTTTTAATCCTTATCGCCCTGCAGCCGGCCTTTGCAGAGGATGCAAACAGCGTCGAAACCCTCCGCCAGATAGGCAAAACCTTCACCACAATCGCCGGAAAGGCCTCACCGGCCGTAGTTGGTGTCAAGGCCGAAAAGACCATCACCTACTACCCAACAATCCCCGATTGGCCCTTCGGCGACCCCTTTGACCCATTCGAGGATGAATTTTTTGAGCGTTTCTTCCGTCGGCGCTCACCTCGCGAACGCTCACCCCAGCGAAAATACCAGCAGGTGGCTCAGGGCTCCGGCTTCATTATCTCGCCCGACGGCTATATCATCACAAGCAATCATCTTGTTGGTGAAGCCGACAAAGTTACCGTCAAGCTGGGAGAAGACCCGCTGGTCGAAGCAAAAGTCGTCGGTAGAGACCCCGATTCCGATGTCGCTGTCATAAAAATTGAGGGTAATGACCTGGCTTACCTCGAACTGGCCGACTCCGATGCCCTCGAAGTCGGCGAATGGGTCCTTGCTATCGGCAATCCGTTCGGCCTGAGCCACACCGTAACCGCCGGAATCGTAAGTGCCAAGGGCAGAAGTGGTTTCCGGCTCGCTACTTATGAAGATTTCATTCAGACTGACGCCGCCATAAATCCCGGCAATTCCGGCGGACCTCTGCTCAATCTTGATGGAAAGGTGGTCGGAATTAACACCTTTATCATCAGTCGCAGCGGAGGCAATATGGGTATCGGCTTCGCCATCCCGATAAATATGGCAAAGACCATAAGCAAAGAGCTTATCGATACCGGAAAGGTTGTTCGCGGCTTTTTGGGTGTTGACATCCAGGACCTGGCCCCAGATTTGGCCGCTTCTTTCGGCTTAAAAGAAGATACCAAAGGCGTTCTTATCCCGAACGTCAGAAAGGGTTCTGCCGCCGAAAAAGCCGGTTTAAAGCATGGCGATGTCATTGTTGAGTTTGAGGGCAAGCCCGTTGAAAAAGTCAAGGAGCTGCAGAAACGGGTGGGGATGCTAAAACCCGGCACTAAAGTAAAAATAGTGGTGCTGCGGGACGGCAAACGAAAAACTCTGTCCGTTGAACTCGGCAAACGTCCTTCACAGGCCGAAATCGCCGGTGCCCCGCCGGAGGCGCTCGAGCAGTTAGGCCTTACTGTCAAAGACCTTACGGATGATTTGGCCCGGCGTTTGGGCTATGAAGGGCTGACCGGGGTTTTGGTTAGCAGAGTTGAGCCCGGCTCGCAAGCAGCACGGAAAAATATCACGGCCGGGACGCTAATTATGGAAGTCAATCGAACGCAAGTCAAGAATACGAAAGAGTTTAACAAGGCAATAGAAAAGGCCAGGGAAAAAGGAAGCGTTCTGCTGTTAATCAGAGGTGAAGACTACACACGCTTTTTTGTACTGAAACTGCCGAAAGAATAGAAGCCAGCGCGTAAGACCTTTGGTATAAATACCTTAGCCCCGCTTTAAGCGGGGCTTTTTCGTTGGTATCGGGGACGTATCGCGTGTTGTGGAGGGCGCAGCTGAGGGTTGGGAGAGGTAATCTGGGGGATTTGGGTAAGAGAAAATTCGGGATGGGGTGAAATTCCGAGGCGTTAGGATGGTTGGTTTGGGGGATTTGGGTAAGGGGGAAATTGGGTTTGATTGGGTTTGAATTGGCTTTGTTTTCCGGGACTGCGAAAATGTCATTTCTTTCATAATCCTTTGTTAATATTGAATTTACGTTCATTTGAGCATCCAGAAAATTGGCTTTGTTTTGCATAAAAAGGTGCGATTTGTAGAGCGTTCTCGACAGATGTAGAGCGACGATAGGAGAGAGTAGAACGAGGAATTTGTGGGTCCTCTGTTTCGAGGTCTGGGTCCTCTGTTTCGAGGTCAAGGAGCAGCTTCTCGAGGATAAACTTCGAGGATAAACTCCGGTTGTATGGGTTGAGTCCGGTGGCCATGAGAAATGCTCCTTTGTTATTGGTAATTGGTTATTGGTAATTGGTAATTGGTTATTGGTAATTGGTAATTGGTTATTGACTGTTGATTATTCACCATCGATTATTGATTATTTTAGCCTATTAGTTAGATATGTATTATACAATATATTTTGTTATGTGTCAAGAGAATTTTAACCACGGATTTCGCGGATTTCACGGAGAAAAATTAGACGCAGATTAACGCAAAGAAATTAAAGTGAACTAAAGTGCCTAAAGTGAGCTAAAGTGCCTAAAGTTAAAAAATAGTCAATTTCGTATCTCGTATTGCGTGATGCGTATTGCGTATGTCGTTAGAGGAGTTTTTTAGACGCAGATTGCGCCCCGTTAGAAAAAGAGAAGGTACATTTCTAACGGGGTAAACAGATTTCGCGGAGTTTATAAAATACTTTTAACTATTGTAGTTCGTGGGTAAAATGAAGCGGGAAAATTGGATGGTGTGCAGTTAAAAAAGGAGAATATTGTATGAGTCGAGGTAAGAAATTACTATTAGGTGTGGCTGGGCTTGCGTTGGCGGCAGGGGTTGTTGCGGCCGGTCTATTGGTTTATTCAGCAGGACAGTTGCGGGTGCTGAAAGGGCAGGTGGTTTATGCGAATCCTGAGGATGGGATGCGGGCGCTGATAGCTAAGAGCTATTCCGGCGTGAATAAAGTTGAGATAGTACATTCGGGCAGAGAGCTGTTCGATGAGCTGTGTTTCGTTGAGGCACATGTTTGGGCTACGGGTCGAGCCGACGGGAAAGGGTTTTCAGGGCGAGAGTACGATAATCCGGGGAGTTTTTTCCTGCGTGTGGAGGATGGCTGGGTGTTTGTACCGGAGGGGAGACTGCCGGAGGTTATCGCTTTTGGCAAATGGCTGTTTGGGCTTTCGGGATAGAAGTGTCTGGGCTGCGGCTGGGGCCGAATGCTTTAGACTTCGCAAAGCCGGGAAACGTTATACGCCATGCCGTGCCTGAACAAGAAAAGGAATGGATATGTCTAAGGATTCAGCACCAGAAAAATGGGAATATAGAGAGCACACGAGAGTAAAACATATTTTGCTGGAGAAATACCTTGCAGCCTGGATACCCATTCTTGGGAAATGGAACCCAAAAATTTGCTATTTTGACGGATTTGCAGGCAGATGTGAATACAGTGATGGCGCACTAGGCTCGCCTCTTATCGCCTTGAAACTAGCGGATAAGCTGAGCAAATATTTTGGTGAGTTCATATGCGTCTTTATCGAAAAAGACAAGGATAATTTTGGCAATCTTGAGAAAGTTTTAGAACGGGAAAAGGCAAATATTAAAAATTGGCGAAAAATAACCGTCATGAAAGAAAATGGCGAATTTGCTAATGTCATCGATGGTATCTTCAAGCATCTGGGAAAGGAAAAGGGTGTTCTCGTTCCATCCTTTTTTTTCGTAGACCCTTTCGGATTTAGTGGAATTCCTTTCAGGATTATAGAGCAGATATTATCCAATCCAAAGACAGAAGTGTTCTTCACTTTTATGGTGAGGGATATATCGCGTTTTATTCAGCTTGATGAATTGAAGGATACCTTCAATGAGCTGTTTGGAACAGATAAGTGGAAAAATATTCTTAAGTCATCGAAAAAGCCAGAGATTGCTTTGATCGACCTATATCGAGAGCAGTTGCACGAGGTGGCCAACGTGGAATATAGTTGGCCCTTCAGGGTATGCACATCTGAAAAGATACAAACTCTTTACTACTTGCTGCATGCTAACAATAGCGACAAAGGCCATTACATAATGAAAAGTATAATGTTTAACCAAAGTGCGCGAGGCGATTTTGCTTATTTGGGGCCTGAGGACATCGCCACACGATCTCAAATGAGATTATTCGATATTCACGACATAGAGGAATTGAAGAAATACCTATTGGAAAAATTTAAAGCTGAAACTCTTACCTATGATGACGTTCAAGAAAAAATATGCCATCCATGGTATTCTGAACCACCGTATATCGATAAGCATTTTAGGCAAGCATTAAAAGAACTTGAGAACGCGCACAGGGTCAAGATACATAGAGTCACCTCTAAGACCGAAAGAGGATTAAGCGGTAAAGACAAAGTAATTTTCCCTAAAGGTAACCCAATCCAAGCCAATTCATCTGTTTCAATTCCAAGAACAGTTAGTAAGGTTAAAGTACACTATAAAGAATATGAGCAGCTTGATGGTAAAAAGGAAACTGTGGTTGGACGTGTTAACGATGGTTCCATTATTACAAGGTTTGACAAAACACCATTACCCAAAAAGAGAACAGATGTTATATGTCCGCATTTTGTCGAGTTAAAATGGGCTTACGGTTGCCCGTACGATTGTGCGTGGTGTTATCTGAAAGGAACTTTTCGATTTCAACCTAACGGAACATCTCCGGTAGTCAAACCGTACGAGAAAATAGAAAGCCATACCCGAAAATTTCTGGAAGAAGTAAAAACTCCTGAAATCCTGAATGCAGGTGAAATTGCTGATTCTTTAATGCATGAAAATGATGAATTACCTTTTTCAAAGTTCATTGTTCCTATGTTCGAAACACAAGGCCGGCATAAGGTTTTATTTTTAACAAAGTCTTCAAATGTGAAGAACCTTTTAGAGATTGAGCCTCATAATCAAGTAATAATTGGTTTTAGCCTAAACGCTATTCCCGTTGCTAAGAGGTGGGAAAAGGCACCGTCGGTCTTAAAGAGAATTGAGGCCGCCAAAAAAGTTTTTGATGCTGGCTATGAGGTGAGGATTAGAATTGACCCTATGGTGCCTGTGAAAAATTGGCAAGAGCACTACTTGGAATTACTTGATATTTTATTTGATAATTTTATGCCTGGCCTGAGAGAATAACTTTGGGTTCATTACGAGGGCTTCAAAGTACTATTAACGGGTGTACAGATAAAAGTTGGGTAAAATACTTAGGGGAATCTTCTAATTGGGGTAAGAAAATTGATTTTAAAACCAGATACATGATTTATTTAATAATACTTAATCAATTGAAAAGTAAATATGGTTTCAATAAAGTAGCTTTGTGCAAAGAAACGGTAGAAATGTGGAACGCTCTGAAGATGGATTATAGAAAGATAAGGTGTAATTGCATATGGTAAATGGCTTTGCCGATAGTAGAGTTTGACTCCCGAATAAATTGGGAGGATAAAATAACCCCCCAGGATAAACCTGGGGGCTAAAGATTTTTGGGATTGCTGCTGGCATTTGGTCCCAGGTTTGACCATCAAGTATTCGGCCGGTTTTTTTCTTGTTTGTGCCGCCCCATTGTTTGAAGAAGAAAGGAACGTCTGCAGCAAGGCATTGGTCGCGTATATCAATAGCCCACTCGGCTTTCATTGGCCTTGCGTTTGGGCCGGATTCGCCGCCAACAATGACCCAGTCGATAGCTTCGAGAGCGATATTAGGAATTGGGCCCAAGAGCGGCTCGAAAGATACAAATTTTATCGCAGCAGAGGTTTGCCTCAGGTGGTCTATGCGAAAAATGTAATCGGGGCTTTCGACAGTAACACCCATCCAAACGTTTTGCGGCCAAGTGAGTTTGGGATTCAATTGCAACAAACGGTGAGAGCGCTTCGTTAGTATTTGAAATCGGTGATGAGATGCCTGGCACATAATGTCAAAGATTTTCGAGATGAAATCAAAAGGAACGTCCCTGTGAAATAGGTCACTCATTGAATTTACAAAAATTATGCGGGGCCGTTTCCACCGCAAAGGTATTTTAAGGACGTGGGGATGTGGTGTAACACGGAAACCGTTGAGATAATTGGGGCTGCCGGCGGCTTTTAGACGTAACGCCATACGTTCGGCGTAGCAGTTTTTGCAGCCGGCGCTGATTTTTGTGCAGCCGGTAACGGGGTTCCAGGTGGATTCAGTCCATTCAATTTTGGAATTCTGGGCCATTTTGTCTCCGGAGAAAATCCATTATACATAAAAGATAATGCCTGGAGGGTAAAAAGCAAGGGATTTATTGAGTATAGACGCACCCCCAGGATAAACCTGGGGGCTAAATATACGACAAATCAAATATAACGACAAACTTAA
Organism: Phycisphaerae bacterium; assembly: GCA_030601745.1. Classification (GTDB taxonomy): domain Bacteria; phylum Planctomycetota; class Phycisphaerae; order Sedimentisphaerales; family Anaerobacaceae; genus JAUVYQ01. The sequence continues at coordinate 3,194 of JAUWBI010000028.1, read as the reverse complement.
TATAACGACAACCCCCCAGGATAAACCTGGGGGCTAAATATGTTGAATGTTTATTTGCTGTGTGCGCGTACATAGTCAATTCTTTTTCGCAATGATGCTTTATCAAAGCAGTATCTTTTGTCGTACCCTTTTGTCCAAACTCTCACAAGATTTGCCTTTGTTCTTAATGCAAGGCGGGCAGCATTTTTGTAATGGGATACTACTGTGCCAATTGGTTTCGGGATATATACGACAACAATGTGAATATGATTTGAGGTTATAGCCAAAGCAAAAATGTTTTGATTGAGCTTTTTTGCCTCAGCGAGGATGGCATTTCGTACTATTTTCTGCTGGGTTTTGGAGAGCCTGACAGGTTTCTGGAAGAGTTTGCGGGCACCAGCATTACTTAAGAGTTTGTCGGCAGGTAGAGTTTTTCCATTCTTTACGTATCCTCTTAAATCCCCTTGTAGCCAAGTTCCATAAGTTGTCCAAGTGATCATATATCCTAATGTTTTGGACATAGGTTGAACGTAATGCGATAGTGAAAAGATGTCAATAAATTAAATAAGCCCCCCAGAAAATGGGGAGGGGAAATAAATATTGCTTTTTGGGGGTAAATAGAGTAGGATTATCAGCCGAATAATGGTTTTAAGAGGGCAGTCGTGGTTTCGGCTGCCTCTTGTTGTGTGTGCGAAAAGTGATTCAGGAGATTTAGCGATGGGTTGCAATCTGGCGATTGCGGGAGTAACCGGAGCGGTCGGGCAGGAGTTTTTGAAAATCCTAAAAGAGCGGGATTTCCCGTTCGATTCTCTGAAGATGCTTGCGAGCAACAGGTCGGCTGGTAAGAAAATCGAATTCAAAGGCAAAAAGTATATCGTTGAAGAATTGACAAAGAAAAGTTTCAGCCGAATCGATATTGCGTTGTTCAGTGCCGGCGGAGCGAGAAGTAAGGAATTTGTGCCGGCTGCCGTGGAAGCGGGGACGGTAGTGGTGGATAACTCGTCGGCGTTTAGAATGGACGCGGATGTCCCGCTTGTCATTCCGGAGATAAATCCGCAAAAGATTCAGGAACATAAAGGCATCATTGCGAATCCGAACTGCTCGACGATTATCGGGATAGTTCCGGTCTGGCCACTGCACAAGGCCAATCCGGTCAAGCGAATGGTGGTAAGCACGTACCAGGCGGCGAGCGGGGCGGGGATGAGAGCGATGTTCGAGCTGGAAAGTCAAACTCGCGAAATTCTCGATGGGAGAGAGCCGACGTGCGAGGCGTTTCCGTATCAAATTGCGTTTAACTGCTTCAGCCATAACTCGGCACTCGATGCTAACGGGTACAACCTGGAAGAGGTGAAAATGGTCAACGAGACGCGGAAGATTTTCGACTGTCCGGAGATTGCGATTACGTGCACGTGTATTCGGATACCGGTTTTGCGGGCGCACTGCGAGAGTATCAATCTTGAATTTGCGGACCCGATTACGCCTGAGCAGGTGCGGGACCTTTTGAGCACGGCGCCGGGCGTTTCAGTACTGGACGACCGGGAAAACAACCGGTTCCCGATGCCTATCGATGCGACGGGGAAAGATGATATTCTGGTTGGGCGAATCCGGCAGGATGCGTCGATAGCTGAGAACCGCGGCATTAATATCTGGGTTGCGGGCGACCAGCTTCGAAAAGGCGCAGCGCTAAATGCCGTGCAGATTGCGGAGAAGCTGCTATAATCGTCGGTAATGGCGGTTCGCAATATAAAACTGACGGTTGTCTACGACGGCAGCGCATACCACGGCTGGCAAATTCAGCCGGGACTAAAAACCATTCAGGGGGTGCTTACCGAGGCAATCGAAAAGCTCATCGGCGGTGAAGTTAGAGTGTTCGGGGCGAGCAGAACCGATGCCGGTGTGAGCGCTCTGGGGCAGGTGGCGCTTGTTCAAATCGATTCGGCGATACCGGTGGAGAATCTGGCGAAGGCGATTACGGGCAGACTGCCGGCTGATATTGCAGTTGCCGAGGTGGTCGAGGTTCCGCAGGGTTTTGATTTGATAGGTGCGGTCAAAAGCAAATTGTACCGCTATACGATTTTTACGGGGCAACTTCGGCCGGTCCTGCAAATAAGACACTGCTGGCATCTGGGGAGAGAACTTGATGTTACTGCTATGGCCGAGGCGGCAAAAATGTTAGTCGGCAAGAAGGATTTCAAATCCTTTGCATCGGCGGCGGACCAACGTGAGAATTCAGTGCGAACAATTTTTCGCTGCGATGTCAATTCGTCGTGCGTCGTGCGTGATGCGTCGTGCGAAAAAAAGACACAAGAATTTGCCACAGATATACACAACACGGAATACGCAGTACGCAATACGCAATACGAGAATGACTGGGTGTATGTTGATGTAGAAGGTGACGGCTTTTTGTATAATATGGTTAGAAATATCGTCGGTACTTTAGTCGAGGTCGGTGTCGGCAGATGGAGACCGGAAAAGATAAATGAGATTCTCGAAGCAAAAGACCGAACGGCAGCAGGACCAATCGCGCCGGCTGCAGGATTGTGTTTGATGTGCGTTAAATACGCCTAAAGCGTATGCAGGGGGCATATTGAAAATCGTTCATATAATAACAAGATTGATTTTAGGCGGGGCGCAGGAAAATACGTTAATAACCTGCAAACTGCTGGCGGAGCGCGGGCACGATGTTACGCTGATTACGGGGCCGGCGATAGGGCCTGAAGGCGAACTGTTCGAACAGACAAAGAATCAGAAATATAATGTAATAGTCATACCTAAACTGATTCGTGCAATCTGCCCCTTATATGACACTATAAGCTATCGCCAAATCAAAAAGCATCTGCGGCGTCTGGAGCCGGACGTCGTCCATACACATTCAGCCAAGGCCGGGATATTAGGCAGATTTGCCGGTTATAGCTTGAAAGGAAAATGGGCAGAAAATCGACCGGCAGTTGTGCACACGATACACGGCCTGGCGTTTCATCCGTATCAGAGCAAATGGCTGAATAAATTTTATATCGCCATTGAAAAATCGGCTGCGAAGCGGACGGATTTCTTTATCAGCGTCGCTGATGCAATGACAGCCCAGGCGACGGCGGCCGGTATCGGTCAGAGCAAACAGTTTGTTACCGCTTATTCTGCCGTCGAGGAAGATGGTTTTTTAGAGCCAATCTCACAGGAGCGCAAAAGGGATTTTCGCCGTAAGTTCAAAATCCCGG
>JAUWBI010000001.1 GCA_030601745.1 Phycisphaerae bacterium | reverse complement strand
CGCATTTTTTACTCCTCGGCCCCTCAATTTTCAGCGAAGGGGCCTGCGGGTAAAAAATGCTGAACCAGACAGCAGAGAAACAAATGATGATAAGGCAAAAAAAAGCGTTGACCGGCTCCGGTTCATAGGATTACGCGGATTTTTTTAGCCACGAATTGCCACGAATTAGCACGAATTTTTTTTTTAGACGGGATAACAGGATTAGGTGGCATTTTTTTTGGTTTTTTTTGATATTTTTTTATTGCAAAGGTCGAAAGACTTTGCGATAATGAGGAAGTACAATTTATTCTCTGGAGAACGAAGTGATGCACGCCCAAGAGCATATTTTATTTGAGCAAATCTTATCCTATCAGTTCAAAAAAGGGGGGCAAAAAATGAATGTGAGGGCAAATCTAAAAAGCTGCCTCGTAATGGCTATGTTTTTGATGGGGATGGGGGGCACGGCTGCCGCGGGAAGGACTATCTACGTTGATGACGATGGGCCTGCGGATTTCAATAACATTCAGGCGGCTATAGACGATTCCAACGATGGCGATACCATCATTGTGAAGCCGGGCTTGTATAGAGAATACGTCAGGTTTTACGGCAAGAATATTACTCTGACGAGCACCAATCCCGGTGACTCTAATGTTGTGGCTTCGACAATCATCGAGTATGGCGTGGGGTTTGCCGGGAGCGAGGATCCAAATTGTACGCTTACGGGCTTTAAAATTAACGGCTCAATCTACGGCGGCGCAAATCATACACATGCCACGATAAGTTACTGCTTACTCAGCGGCAACCGCGTTTATCAGGGTACAGTAATTAAGAGGTGTGACGGGACAATCAGTAACTGCGTGATAGTTGATAATTGGCCTGGCGGTGATAATGTAAGCGCTGCAATCGTTGGATGTCATGGTTTGATTAAAAACTGTAGTATCGCACACAACTTTTCGGGTGTAGCTGTGTCGGGGGGGGGCACAACGACAATAGAGAATTGCATAATTTACCATAATCGTTCGGTGCAGGTTGGGGTTGCTCGGGAGGGAACCGTTAATATCCTTTACAGCGACGTGGAGGGTGGCCTGGATGGGATTATTGATTTGGGTAACGTCAATTGGGGTCCGGGAAATATGGATGCAGACCCGTGCTTTGTTCGAATAGGGCCAGACTGGGTCTTGTTCGAAGGTGACTACCATTTGCAATCTCAGGCTGGCAGATGGGATGCGAACAGCCAGAGTTGGGTGCAGGATGCCAATACAAGCCCATGTATCGATGGAGGAAATGCAATCAGTCCGGTTGGTTTCGAGCCATTTCCCAACGGCGGCATTATTAACATGGGTGCTTATGGGGGGACGGCAGAAGCGAGCAAATCTTATTTCGGCCAGCCAGTTTGCGAAACCATAGTTGCCGGCGATATAAACGGCGATTGTAAAGTAGATTTTCTGGATTTTGCACTTATGGCTTTGCATTGGCTGAAAGATAATAGGCCGTGCGGTGTCGTTTTTACGACCACTTATCTGTTCCAGCCGGACCCGAACGCTCTGCGTATAACCGGCGGCTTTGCCGGGCAAGGTCAGGGAAGCTGCTCCATCGAAGGCGAGTTTGAGTTAACTGTCGATTCTAATGCGGGCACCGCCTGGTTCAACAGCGTTGATGCGACCTTCAGTAAGAAAATATACCTTTGTTGCAATCCTATAGATTGTACAGACAGCCTTGATTCTACAGACAGCCTTGATGTCCTGTTTACTATGACCGAACTGGTCAGCACCAGTGTTAGTGATATGCAAATCGACTTTGTCTTTGTCAGAAACATCCCGGCGTTTCCGGGAGCCGCTAATACTTATCTCACGGTGATTTTTGCGGGCGATTCAGTTCATCTGGTCGGCAGCTACTGCGAGCCTGTATATGACGGCTATTATTATCATCTGGACGTAGTTGCTGTAGCTGAGTAAGCCTGTGACGCTCTTTCTGGTCGGCCTGGGCGGGCTAATGTTAAGAAAGCGAAAGTAATCAGAAATCAGCACGAGCTTAGTTTAAGGAGAGACTTTAATGTTACCGAAGGAGCGAATTCTCGTTATTCCGCCACTCACTATTCTCATCATCAGTTTTTCCGGCAGTTAGTGCCTGGGGGTTTTTTTTTCTAATAGATTCTTCGGCTGCCCCCTCGACTTCGCTCAGGACATGGTTCGGGACTTGTGCTTCGCTCCAGTTTGCGATTGAGGGTTGAGATTGGTGGGTCAGCGGGGTTTTATCTTAACGTCCGGGCAGCGAAGGTAGGCGGGCTGTAATGTTAAAGGGTCGGCGAATTGGCCTTTCAAAGACATTTTCCAGCCGAGCAAGTGAACCTTTGCGGCCCGCGGGCTCCAGTATTGTTCGTCCAAAAATCGAATGCCATCGGCTTTGAATTTGTCCTTGTAATATACGAGGCCGTCGCCGAGCAGCCAAACGGGCTTTTGTTTGCAGGCGAATTGGTCAAGGAATTGCGGAGCGGTCATTAAGGAATCCGGAAAAACTTTTTTCCAGATTCCGTCGCTGGTCCCGCCCCTCGGAGGGGCGGGGCTCGTCGCTCGTCGCCTGTCGCTGGTCCTGCCCCTCGGAGGGGCGGGGCTCGTGCGCTGGTAGACGGCGATGAAGAATTGGCCTCGTTTGGCGTCGAGAACGGCGGCGATTCTTTCAGGGCTCGTGGTTCGTGGCTCGTCCCGCCCCTCCGAGGGGCGGGGCTGGTGACTCGAAGCGTCTGTGGCGAGGTCGGTTGCATTGGCGGCAATTACGTCCAGTGTGTCAACTGCGACGATTTTTGCAGCGTTTGCCAGGTTCATTGCTTTTGCCGTAGTTACGGCGATTCGGATTCCGGTGAAGCTGCCGGGCCCGACAGAAATATAGATATGCTCGATTTCCCTGGGCTTTCGGCTGAAGCGGTCCAGAAGACTGCGAATGGCAGGAAAGAGCTCTGCACTGTGCCTCATCGGGCCGGAAAAAGCGGCTTCGGCGAGTATTCGTTCTCCAATCGCTATTGCAACAGAACCTATTCTGCTGGACGTTTCGACGGCTAATATCAAGGGCTTTTGTGCCATATATTTTTTTGAATATCCAATGTTTTCGTTTTTTCGAAGGCCTTGTTATGGCCATAAAAGCGTTTTTGGGCGACTATTTTTCTCCCAGTTTTCCCAGACTTTCCAGTTTGCCTATAATTAAAAATTAGATATTATCGGCCAAGTGGCCATAAATCAAATTTTTCCCTTGCAAAAAGAGGGAATTATGTTAAACTGGATTATTATAAGAGTGGCGTAATTTCAGGTTGGATGACTGTATATATTGTGAAAGGTTCTCCTTAAGGTGGGAGGTTTAAGGTGGAAGGTTTAAGGTGGAAGGTGTTTTTTGATGGGAGGAGGTAAATTGTGAACAAATCAGGATTCTTAGTCAAACCTTTGGGTGGAAAATCCCTGCTGGTTATTGCGGCATTGATTTTGTTGCTGACAACAGGGATGTCGGAAGTGGCCCGGTCCCAGTCAAATGAAGCTGATAAGCAGAAGATAATCCGCGAGGTAGCTAAAAAGTGGATGGACATTGGGGAGAAACAATACAAAAGGGGTTGGTTCGAAGCCGCAGAACAGTCTTACCTTCAAGCACAGAGCTACCAGAAATATTTAACTGCTGCTGATAGTAAGAAGCTAAGCGAGCTTATGGAAAAGACACACTTAGCTATACTCGAAAGAAAGCGCATCTTAGACGATATTCGAACGGTCAATAAGTTAATTGAGCAAGGTCAACTAATCAAGGCCAAAGTGCATCTCGAAAAGGTCAAAGACAGTAAGTCTTTGACCAAAGAGGAGCGGGGAAAAATCGTAGAAGGGCTTAAGAAAATAGACGCTCAGTTGGCTGAGCAGAAGAAACAAATTACCGAGCTTTATAAGCGCAGCGTAGCATTTTACCGCGCCGGTGAGCTCGAAAAGGCGCGTGATGGCTTTATTAAAGTTGCGAACAGCGGCTTATCTGTAGCACCGGCAGGGGGAAAACCAGCAGAAGATTACCTGAAGTTATTAGCTGTAAGGGTGAAAGTAAATGACCTTTTAGCCCAGAAAGACAAGCCTTCGGTTCAAGACCAGAATTCTGTGGTTGTCACCGTTGCTGAGCCGAATGTTGTTGAGGTGAAGGTTCCTGAGCCAAAGGTTGTTGTACTAAAGGTTCCTGAGCCAAAGGTTGTTGAGCCAAAGGTCGTTGAGTCGGTAACAGAAAAAGGCAGCTTTATCGAAGAGGTTAATCGCAAAAGAAAAATCCGACGAAGCTACACCAAAACAGTTGTTGAGGATGCTAACGATAAGGCGCTAGGTTTTCTTAGTGAGGGTGAATTCGACAAGGCAAAAAAAGCGGTTGAGAGGGCTGAACGGGTCGTGAACGAAAACGAGCTGGACCTTGGAGACGAGCTTTTCGAGCAATACAGCAGTAAGTTAAAACAACTGACCGAGACAATAGTCGCGGAAGAGAACAAGAAGGCCGAGCGGTTGGCAGAAGAGAAGCGCAAAGCAGCGATAGAAGCCCAACAAGAATACCGGATTAAAATAGAGGCCGACAGGGCCAGGAGAATAGAGGAGCTGATGGCCAACGCGACGGCTTTTCAGAAACGACAGCGTTATGAGGAAGCTCTTGGTCAATTGGAAGGTTTGCTTGCGTTAGACCCGCTACACGACGAGGCGCTGATACTCAAGGACACTCTGGAGGATATGGTTAGCATCCGCAAACAACTGGAGCTGCGGAAGGAGAGGGACAAGGCAAGAGTTGATACTTTGCGAAAAACTGATGAGGCCAGCATTGCATATCCTGATGAGCTTACCTATGCCAAGAATTGGCGGGATATTATCGCCAGCCCCTTCCGCAAAGTTGACGAGCCGATCGGTCTGGACCCGGCTGACGTGGCCGTGTATAAACAATTAGAGGAAATTGTTGACCTTTCACAACTGACGCCGGAAATGGCTCTTAGCGAAGCGATAGAGGAATTAAAGAATGCTGTTAAGCCGGCATTGCAGATAAGCCCGATGTGGCGTGATTTGTATGACACCGCGAGTATCGAACAAAGCACGCCAATAAATATGGATGGGCTACCGTCAGTTCGGCTGGGCACGGCATTGGAGAGTTTGTTAAGAGCGGTTTCGGGCGGATTTGTAGAGCTGGGTTACGCTGTTGAGGGTGGAGTAATCACCATAGCAACGTTAGGGTCGCTTCCGAGCAGGATGGTAACGCGTGTTTATGACATTACGTATCTAATTGGCCAGCCGGCCACTTATATGGGTGGCGGCGGAATGATGGGTATGGGTATGGGTATGGGTATGGGCGGCTACGGTGGTGGCTACGGTGGCGGCGGTGGCGGCGGCTACGGTGGCGGCGGCATGGGCGGCTATGGCGGCGGCATGGGCGGCTACGGCGGCGGTGGCTACGGCGGCGGTGGCTACGGTGGCGGCGGTTACGGCGGCTACGGCGGCGGCATGGGCGGCTACGGCGGCGGCATGGGCGGCTATGGCGGCGGCGGCTATGGCGGTGGCGGTTACGGCGGTGGCGGCTATGGCGGTGGCGGTTACGGCGGCGGCATGGGCGGCTATGGCGGCGGCATGGGCGGCTACGGCGGCGGTATGTATGGCGGCGGTATGGGCGGCGGTATGTATGGCGGCGGGATGTATGGCGGCGGCGGCATACAGGGCTATTTTCGAGTGGAGAGTCTGATAGAGCTTATTCAGGAGAGCATTGAGCCGGATAGCTGGTGGGAAGCCGGCGGCGAGGGCACCATAACACCTTATCCACGTCAACAGCCTAAGAAGCTCGCAGTCCTGCAGACGCCTGAGATTCATAATGAGATAGAAAAACTGCTCAAGGAGATGGGCAAGGCGCTCGGACATCAGGTTTCCATCGAGACCAGATTCCTGGTGGTGACTGAGAGTTTCCTTGAAGAAATCGGCCTGGATATAGATTTTATTGTCAACCTTGGCGGCAAGTGGGGCTTGGTTGATATCCAACAAGGGTCTTTAGATACTGTTGAAACACAACCGACAGGCGTTGCGATGAGTCTGGGTGGTACTGGAGCGGCTGTTGCGATTAGTGGAGGTTATGGCCAATACCTTGATGACCTGCAGGTCATCTTCCTTCTCAGAGCGGTTCAGGCCCACAGAGATTCAACGACGCTGACTGCTCCGAAACTTACAGTTTTGACTGGAGAGTCGGCAACGTTCAATATCCAAAGAACTATTCCGATGGCGCTGCCGCCTATTCAACCAGGGGGGGCCTTTGTCGGCGGCACCTGGGGCGGCGGGATTGGTACGGGTGGTGGTTCAATCCCAAGAGAGATATACATACCGACTGGTACTGTTCTGAGTATTACCCCAACTATCAGTCCGGACAAGAAAAACGTATTGCTCAACATTACTACTAACCTGCAGGAATTCCTTGGAATAAGAAAAACTACAATCGAGACGCCTATAATAAATGAAGAGGGGCAGACGGCTGTTTCGTCGTACGTGGTAGAGCTTCCTGAGACAGAGAGCTCACAGCTTATGACGCGTGTGAGCGTGCCGGATGGTGCGACATTACTGTTGGGCGGCCAGAAAATGACCGCAGAAGTTGAAATAGAGGCAGGAGTGCCGGGATTAAGCAAGCTGCCGTTGATTGGAAGGCTGTTCAGGAACCGCAGCATAGTCAAGGACCATAAGATATTGCTGATATTAGTTAAACCGACTATCATTTTGCAGGAGGAGGCCGAAGCCAAGGCAATTGCTGCAATGGAGAGCGGATTCTAAACTCGATGCTCGATGCTCGAGATATGAAGGGACAGAAATGAACCCTATTAGAAGTAAGTGGGGTTAGAAGGTCGATGGAAAAGCGGATAATAATATGATGCAAAAAGGGAAAACTTCTAACGAGGTGAAGCGACGAATTCCGAGCCCCCACGTCTTCTTGCCGAAGACAAGAGTGGGGACAGACGTCGGGAACCTTCGCATCCTGCTGCGGTTTCTGGTGTGTGTGTCTGCACTGTTTGTGCTGGTAAGTTCGGCCGGTGCAGGAGACTTTGATTTTCTTCTCAGTTCCAGCAAACTGATAGACGCCCAAATGATTGTCGACCAATTTGATGCCGGCGAGACACACGTAAAAGTAATCGTCAATCTGGTCGACCCGGTCCAGATGAAAGCAAGAACCGACTGGAATTCAGCGCAATCGCTCCGCTTGCTGGAAGCGGAAATAGCCGGTCGTCAGGAACCGGTTCTGTTTTCACTTCCGTCTGCTGAGTTTAATTTACGATACCGTTTTGAAATGCAGGCCGGTTTCTCGGGTGAGGCTACGCTCGATGGCCTCGTTATGCTTCTTGACGACCCTTCGGTTGTGTCAGTCGAACCTATGAGATATGTCGAACCATTCCTGGCGCAGGGCATACCTCTAATAAATGCAATAACAGTTCGGCTGGCCTACAATGGTCAAGGGACGGCGGTGGCCATCTGTGACACGGGCGTTGACTATACCCATCCCATGCTTGGCGGCGGTGGTTTTCCAAATGCCAAGGTCATCGGCGGCTACGATTTCGGCGACGACGACCCCGACCCTATGCCTGTCTCCGCCCACGGCACCTGCTGTGCCGGCTTAGCTGCTGGAGATTTAGGTTCAGTCGGCGATTACATCGGCGGAGTGGCACACAACGCCAAGATATATGACGTGAAGATTTTCAGCGATATGGGTTGGTCGCCGATTGACTCTGAGATCGCCGCCTGGAACTGGTGTGTAGCTCACAAGAACGACGACCCTGCTAATCCGATTGTGGCTATCAGCAATAGTTGGGGAATACCCTGGCTGCCTTTTAGTAACCCGGTTAATGCCGATGCTTTTTCTCCGGGCACGACGATTGCAGCAAACACCGCAGTGGCAGCGGGTATAACGCTACTTGCCGCTTCAGGTAATGATGGATTCACGACAGGTATATCCTGGCCTGCTGCTATGTCGAGTATTATTTCCGTTGGAGCGGTGTTTGATGATACATTTGTCCACTGGATGTGCGGGCAGACATACCCGGATTTGGTAACGTGCTATTCAGACACGGCTGATATCCTGGATATTCTCGCCCCAGCAGAAAATGCCTATACCACAGACATTGTCGGTTTCGGTGGTTACGACCCCGGCGATTATTATGCTGCTTTCGGCGGCACATCGGCGGCGTGTCCTTATGCAGCGGGGGCTGTTGCCGTTCTGCAATCTGCGGCCCTGGCCCGGACGGGAAGTTACCTTACACCTGCGGAGGTCAAAGACCTTTTGGTCACCTATGGTGACCCTGTTATTGATAGGCGTCCGACGGTTCCGATAACCAAGCCGCGTATCAACCTTGAGCGTGCCATCGGCAATATCGAAGATACCGCACCGCCCCTGCCTGACCCGGCGGAATGGGAACCGGGCCTGGAACCTAAACAAACAGGGCGGTTCACAATCGCTATGGAATCCGTGGAAGCTACCGATGACTCGGGCGTAGAATACTATTTCGAATGCGTTACCAACAGTAATTTCGACAGTGGCTGGCAGAGCAGTCCAGGATACATAGCCACCGGCCTTGCTGAAAACACTACATATAGCTTCAGAGTAAAGTATCGTGACACCTCCCCGAACCAGAATGAAGGCGGCTGGTCAGTCGAAGAGTCTGCTACGACCGATTTGACCACAGACACGTCCTCTCCGTTTCCTGACCCGAGCCGATGGTCGATGGAGCCGCGGAAATTTACAGATACTATGATAGGTATGTCAGCGAAAATCAGCAGCGATGAAAACGGCCCGGTGGAGTACAAGTTCGAATGTACGACGCATCCGAGTCTTACCAGAGACTGGACTGATAGCTCAACATACCTGGTATCAGGCCTTTCCTACGACACCTATAGCTTCAGGGTAAAGGCGCGCGACACGAAACAAAATGAAACGGCGTGGTCAAGCACGGTGTCGGTTACGCTGGCGCCGGAGCCACGAAAACTTGAGGTACCTTCGGCCCTATACCCTACGATTCAAGCAGCTATCGACGCTGCCAGCTATGGGGATACGGTGCTTGTTCATCCCGGTACTTACGCGGGCTTCGGTAACCGTGACCTGGACTTCCTCGGCAAGGCAATTACCGTAACAAGCGAAAAACCATACGACCGAGATGTAGTCGCTACAACAATTATTGACTGCGGAGGCGGTCCCAGTCCAGCCATGTCACACCGTGCTTTCATTTTCCAAAATGGTGAGGGCACAGACAGCGTTGTAGCCGGTTTCACAATCATCAACGGTCATATTCGTCCCGGGGGTGGCGCTGGAGCCAACGGTCAAGATGCCTTTGGTGGAGCTATAAGGTGCATTGGCAGCAGTCCGACTATTCGCAAATGTGTCATCACCGACTGTGTCGCTGACGGCAGTGGGGGAGATGGAGGACCTGGCAACCCTGACCCTGACCCCGACATCCCCGGCGGTGACGGTGGCGATAACGCTCCGGCTTATGGCGGCGCGATTCATTGTGACCCCAACAGTAGTCCAATTATCGAATATTGCACGATAAGCAACTGTAACGTTATTTCGAATGGCGGTGACGGCGGGGACGGTGAACCTGGTTTCGACCCCAATAACCCCCAGGGAACCGGCGGCAATGGCGGCAATGCCCTCAACGACGTCTTCGGCGGCGCAATCTACTGTGCCGCCGGTAGTAATGCAATTATCTCAAATTGTACCATTACCGATAATGGCTCCATTACCCCTGTTGCTGGGGCCGGTGGAAGGGGTGAAACAAACGGTTCCGCTGGTGTCGGTGGCGGCATTTCCTACGGCGGTGGGGTATATTTAGGGGCCGGATATATAGGCACTATCAGCGATACTGACATCAGCAGGAACACAACTGGCGCCGGCGGTGGCGGCGGGGTTTATTGCGAGGCCGGTGCCGGCACCTCGCTGACGTTTGATGATTGCAGTATGGTAGGCAATCTTGCAGCCGCTGGGCACGGTGGCGGGATTTGGTACGGCTACGGCGGCATGCTGACGCTTAATAATTGCGAGACAAGCGGAAATAGCGCCACTGGTTATTACAGAGGTGGCGGCATCTACGGGGGTGTCGGCGGGGCGCCGTTAGTGGGCACCTCGGTAGTAATTAACAACTCCATCGTCAGCACTAATCAAGCGCAATACGGCGGAGGAATATATTTAGAAGATACAATCCTGACAGTCAAGGACTCCACCGTCAGCGGTAATACAGCGACATTTGACGGAGGGGGAATGTGTCTGGTTGAGACGGATGTGACAGTCGATGACTTCGCCATCAGCGATAATAACGCGGTATACGGCGGCGGAGTGTACTGGGTCAACAGCGTGGCAGATTTTAGCAACGGCACGATAAGCGGTAATTTATCGACAGGAAGCAGTTACTGCTCGGGTGCGGGGCTCTACTGCGACGACAGCTCGACAACAATCAAGAACTGCGTTATGATGGACAATCTGTCCGATGGTTTCGGCGGTGCAGTGTGCTTCATGGGTCCGTATTTGCCCGGCGGTACGCAGGAGCTCATCAACTGCCTTATAACCGACAATAATGCATTTTCGGATGGGGCGGGCCTGTCCTGCAACGGCGGCGCTATGCCCAGAATAGCTAACTGCACAATAGTAGGCAACGAAGTACCCAGCTATAACTTTTACGGCAGCGGCGGAGGGGTAAGCTGTTATGATGCCTTCGTCGAAATCGTGGGCGGCATTTTGTGGGATAACAGGGCTGCATACGGCCCACAAATTGCGATAGGTGACCCCCTCGAGACAAATAACCCAATGGCAACGGTTATGCTCTGGTATAGCGACATCGAGGGCGGCCCGGATGCCGTCTTCGAGGGGCAGGGGCCTCCGGGGATGGGGCCTTTGCTTTATCTGCCGCTGCCCGGCACTGTCATTGCCGTGGACCCAAACTTTGTAACGACCAGTCTCACCGAGCAGAATTACAATTACTATCTTAGCCAGACCGCGGCGGGACAGTCGGTAGACAGTCCGTGCGTCGATACCGGAAACGGTCCTGCCTCAGCGCTTGCAGCAATTATTGGTTTTCCCCTCACCACGCGTACCGACCATAATGATGACGTGAATAGAGTTGATATGGGTTATCACTACGACGCAAGAGTACCGGCAATCCAGTATCAGCTAAACATTAGTGTGATGAACAGTGAAGGCGGCAGACTCAAAGCGTCGTCGGGAGGCTACGACCCCTTCGAGATGTGGGACCCCAACACACGCCTGGTGAACCCCGGTACGGTAGTAGACCTGGAGGCAATACTCAATCCCGGTTACGAGGTCAAGGCGTGGTTTGGAACCGATGATGATACATCGTGGGACCCCAACAATACCGTAACAATGTATTCCGATAAGTACGTTACTGTCGAGTTCCGAGAGCCACAGAGTTTGTACGTGCCGACACCACAATATCCAACCATCCAGACAGCAATGGATGCGGCCTTCCACCACGGCGACAAGGTCATTGTCTTTGCCGGTACTTACTATGAGAGCAATCTTGACTTTAGAGGTAAGTCAATTACTGTCGTCAGCGAGCGTCCGGATGACCCCTGCTATGTTGCTGACACAATTATCGATTGTCAAGGATGGGGGAGTGCTTTTATCTTCCGAGGCGGCGAAGATGCCGCCGTCATTGACGGCTTCACTATTGTAAATGGGTGGGGCGTCTTCGTCTTTGTCTATGACCCTTTTGAGGGCTATTACTGGGATAGCTTTGGCGGAGCAATAGCGGGCTTCGGTGAGAGCAGCCCCCTTATCTCTAATTGCGTTATCAAAAACTGTATAGCCCGTGGCTGGGATGGCTTCCCCGGCATGGATCGAGACGCAGACAATCCCGGGCCCGGCGGCCATGGTACGCCTGGCGGCAGCGGTTTTGGCGGGGCCATATACTTCGACGCTAATAGCAGTCCGACCATTCGGTATTGTAAAATTATCGGCTCCGCCGCTCTCGGCGGACGTGGCGGCAGAGGCGGGCACGCTTACGGCGCCGACCCTGGTGGAGTCGGCTGGCCTGGCGGTGATGCCAACGATGGTGGTGAGGCCTACGGCGGTGCGATGTACTTCGAGTCTGGCTGCAAGCCGATAATAGAGAATTGCATAATCAGGGACTGCAATACTACTCAGGGGATGGGTAACATTGGCGGTGACGGCGGCGATGGCGACCCCGGCGGCTACGGCGGCGCCGGCAGCGTGAACGGCGATGAGTCATTGGGAGGTGCTATACTCTACCGTGAAAACTGCGAACCTACCGTTCTGGATACTATAATCATTGATAGTAAGGCCTCCACTGAGGTTGGGGGGTACATCTGGCCCGGCGGAGAAGGCGGCGACACTGACGGCCCGGATGGTTTCTGGGGTTTTAGCTATACCTGGAGCTATGGAGGTGCTCATTACTACGATGTCAACTGCACAGCCGAGATTACCAACTGCACAATAAGCAACAACGCGGTGATAAGCGATGGCGTAGTAGGAACTGACGGCCACGGCGGCGCCGAATACTATCTGACTGACTGCAATTCCAAAATCACGGACTGTAACTTCGTCAACAATGCTGCTGGTAACAGCGCCTACTCCAGTGGTGGTACACTGTTCTTCGAGCCCGATTGTGTTGTGGATATCAATAACTCGACTTTCGCCGGCAGTTTGGCTCCCGGGCTGTACAGCCGCGGCGGCGCAATGTGCTGGGACGAGGTCGAGAGGATAAGAATCAACAACAGTTACTTCGCCGGCAGCGAGGCGGCATATGGAGGCGCTCTGGCCTGGTACGGCCCCGATTCAGATATAGTAATTTCCAACTGCGTCATCTTTAATAATATCGCCGACCACGGCGGTGGTCTGTTCTGGTACGAGGGTGCACCGATAATCAGAGGGTGCAAAATCAGGGGTAATACAGCCGAAAAACGCATCGTTCCTCTCGATTATGGTCTCATCATTTTTGCTGTCCCCCTTATTTACACCTTTGAGGGCGAGTTCTACGGTGGTGGGGGTGGAATCTTCTGCTGGACATCTGATGCAACTATCGAAGATTGCGTCATAGAAGATAACACGGCCACCGGCTCCGGCGGCGGTGTGTATTTCGGCGGAGACACCAGCTCGCCAATACTTAAAAACTGTATGGTCCGCGGAAACTCGGCTGTCTTGGACGGTGGCGGGATAGTTTCCTACTGGTTCACAACACCAACAATTTCCAATTGTACAATCGCTGGCAATAGGGCGTACGACCCCGAAGATACCACCTACCACGGAAGAGGCGGTGGATTGTGCT
Organism: Phycisphaerae bacterium; assembly: GCA_030601745.1. Classification (GTDB taxonomy): domain Bacteria; phylum Planctomycetota; class Phycisphaerae; order Sedimentisphaerales; family Anaerobacaceae; genus JAUVYQ01. The sequence continues at coordinate 90,169 of JAUWBI010000001.1, read as the reverse complement.
GCTCCTACGAAAGCAAAACAATTCTTTCCGACAGCATTGTCTGGGGCAACACGGCCAGCAGCGGCAGCCAGATTATGATTGGCAGCATTAGTGACCCCAGTATTATCGAGCGGCCGGCCGAGCTTACAGTTTCATATTGCGATATCCAGGGCGGCCAAAGCCCGGGAGCTATCCATGTCGAGCCGGGACGTATCCTCAACTGGCTCAGTGGTAACATTGCCGAGAACCCACTGTTTGTATCCGGCCCGCTCGGTGACTATTACCTCGGTCAAACGGCAGCAGGCCAGGGCAGCGATAGTCCGTGTGTGGATGCCGGCAGTGACTTTGCCGCAAACCTTGGCCTGGACACCTATACCACCAGAACCGACAGCTTCCCTGATACCTACGACCCCAACAACCCCGATCCTAACAGCGTCATTGTAGATATGGGTTACCACTACAGGGACGCTTCAGGTTTTCGCACGGTTCAGTTGACTGTTACCGTAGTGGGCGGCCATGGGACGGCCGAACCGACGGATCCGGAACCGCTCAGTTATGTATCCGGTATTTACACTTACTACCGGGGTACGGCGGTAATACTGACTGCCACTCCGGAGGCAGGCTACCGCATCGCAAGCTGGTCCGGAACCATCAACGATGCCTCAACGGATTTGACTAATGTTGTTGTCATGAGCTCGGACAAAGACGTCACCGTCGAGTTTGAAAAGCCGAGGGTCATCTCGGTTCCGTCAGACTATCCGACCATCCAGAGGGCAATTGATGCTGCCGAGGAGGGTGACCAGATTATTATCTCGCCCGGGCCCTACAGGCATCCTGGTTATACACATGGAGCCAGTCTGCATCTCGGAGGCATCGTCATCTGGGGCAAGAACATTACTCTGAGTTCTACCAATCCGGATGACCCCAACGTTGTGGCTAACACTATTTTGCAGGGTTACCAGATAGCGATCTTTGACGTAGGACCTGAGACAGTCCTAACCGGCTTTACTATGAGAAATACACATTGGGTTACCGGAAGTGGTTTGGATGGGCAGGACCCCGGAGATCCCGGCTTCAACGGCGGCTGTATCCGCTCCGGAGCGATTGATATTGTTGATGCTTCTCCTACCCTTGTGAATATTGTGATTGATGATATTTCGATTCAGGCAGGTAACGGCGGCGATGGTGCCAACGGTAACGGCGCCAATGTCAACGGCGGCAACGGCGGATGGGGAGGCAGTGCTTATGGCGGCGCAATTTATATCGAAAACGGCAACCCAACCTTGAAGGGTGTACAGATTATCAATTGTGCGGCCTACGGCGGTGACGGAGGCGACGGCGGCAACGGTAATGATAACCCTCCCGGATATGGCGGCAGAGGCGGCAGCTGGACATTTAAGGACGACGATGAGGCCTGGTGGGAGGCAATAGGACTTGGCTGGTGGTACCCGAGGGACCGCTATGGATATCCCCGGTATTTTTTCCTGATTGATGATGAAGGAAACATAATCGGCACCAGCACTTTTGGAACTTATGACGACTACTGGCTCTTCACCGCTATGGGTGCAGCACTTTACGTCGATGCGACCAGCGAGCCTACTTTCATTGATTGTACTTTTGCGGACAATCGGACCGAAAGCGGCTATTGTGGTGTCGGTGGAGACTCGCCGATTAACTTCCCATGGCCTGATTATCATCACAGATTAGAGAGTTTCGGGACCGGGATATACTGCGAGGTCGGCTCAGCACCAACATTTATTGACTGCAATTTCAGCGACAACGTGGCTGATAGTGATGTTCCCACAGCAAATCACAGCCCCTATATGACTTATGGTGGTGGATTGGCTTGCGGCACATTAACACCTAAAGTAAATCCCGGAAGTGCTCACTCAGCAAAATTGATAAACTGCACTTTCACCGATAACGCTGCAACCATTGGCGGAGGTGTTTTCTGGGTAGATACGGCACCGACCATCGAGGACTGCAACTTCAACGACAACTATGCCTATCAAGGCGGGGCAATGTTCTGCGGCGACGACAGTACGCCGATAATTATCGGAAGCACCTTTACCCAAAATGACACCGGCTATGTTGATATTGGCGACCCGAACTTATATTATGATGTGGATTTTTCAAGTCCGGACATAACCCTCCAGGTCGGCCCGCCTATTGAGGATGTGCTCGGCTTTGGAGGCGGTATGTTCTGCTCCTCATCAGGGACACGTATCATTGACTGTCGGTTCAACAGCAACACCACCACGTGCAGCGGGGGCGGAATCTATACCACCGGCAGCGAGAGTATGCTGGTCAAAAACTGCCTGATAACTGAAAACATTGCCAACAGGGACGGCGGAGGTATTTCGGCCAATTGGAACTCGGAGCCCAACATTATCAACTGTACGATTACCGAGAACATAGTTACAGGAGAGGGTTTTGCTGCCGGCGGATATGGCGGCGGCGTGTACTGCTCCTACGAAAGTTATGCGTTTATCACTAACAGTATAATCTGGGGCAATTACGCTCTTAACGGCTCGGACCTCGCCATCAGCACCGGCTTCGAGCACGACCCAAGGCCGGCTACTGTGAAAGTGGTCTACAGCGACATTAAGGGCGGTGAGCCGGCAGTCTTCGTCGATACCGGCTGCATCCTTTACTGGGATATTGACCCCAGTGCCCCCAATTTTCCCACCAATTTGAGCGGCACGAGCGATGCCGTTCCTCTGTTTGTAAGCGACTATTTAGGCGACAACAGGTATTACCTGAGTCAGCCTTATGTCGTTCCACCTGACCCCAATCAGACAGAACTGAGTCCGTGTGTGGATGCCGGCAGCACCGACGCATATTCGCTCGCTATGTATAGACACACAACCCGTACAGACAGGATACTTGATGCCGGCATTGTGGATATAGGTTATCACTATCTTCTGATAACCGATTTGGTCGGCGACTTTGATTTTAACTATATGGTAAACATATCTGATTTGGCGCTGTTCCTGTTGAGCTGGCTCGAGGAAGATTGCAGCCCGCCGGATTGGTGTCATGGAGCAGATTTTAATCGAGACGGAATTGTTAATTTTGTCGATTATGGAACCTTTGTGGAGAATTACGGATTAAGTGACACTACGCCTCCAGAGCCGGACCCGATGACCTGGGCCGTTGCTCCAAACTCGATTGGGCCGACCTCGATTTATATGGCCGCGACGACAGCCTACGACAATGCCACCGGCCCGTATGTGGAGTATTACTTCCAGCGCACCAACGCGGCCGGCAATCCCGATGGCAGCTTCCGGGATTGGAGCCCGGACCCAACATACACCGATACAGGCCTGGTCAGGGGCAACGAATACGGCTACAGGGTAAAAGCCTGCGATACATCGGCCAATCGGAACGAAACCGAATGGTCGATTATCGGCTATGTCGTGGCGGGCGAAGACGTAACGCCACCGCTAACGGACCCGAATGCCCCCAATCCGTACCAGAGCACGTGGGCTATGCCGCCCACTCCTTCTTCCGGAACGTCAATCCTTATGGTTGCTACCACAGCTACCGACGAAAGCGGCGTGGAATACTATTTCGAGTTCACCACCGGCGACGGAAACGACGGCCATGACAGCGGCTGGCAGAGCAGCCCCATCTACGAAGACACAGGGCTTGATCCTTTCACCACGTATACTTACCGCGTCAGGACCCGTGATAAATGGGATCCTCCAAATCAAAACTACGGATTCTGGTCCGTTGAAGCCTTTGCGACTACTCCTGAAGGTGAGCCACCGCTGCCTAACCCGGCTCAATGGCTTATACCACCTGCGTGGCAGGTAGATCCAAATACTTTTCAGCTCTGGCATTATATGGAAGCTGAACCGGCTGATGATGCTGCTACCGGTGGGAATAATCCTTGCGAGTACTACTTCGAATGCGCTCTTGGCAGCGGCCTGGATAGCGGCTGGCAGCTTAGCAACATTTACACGTACTATCATACAAGTTCTTGTTACTATGTAGTGAGGTATCGCGATGCAGCGGGAGCGCCATTTGGTGGTAACGTAGGACAAGATTCGGTTGCTGCGTATACAGGACCAAGGCCGTGGTGACAATTCTCGATACTCGATACTCGATGCGGGAATCGGGAATCTGGAATCAAGCATCGGTTCATTTGTCCTTTAGCGTCTGGTAGCCGTAGTGTGCGAGCAGGTGGTCGAGTATGACCAGGGCTGTGTAGTTCTCGGCAACCGGCCAGATGCGGCCGACAATCGTGGCGTCACGCCTGGTGATAGCCGCCAGCTCTTTGTTCTCCAGTGTATACTTGTCAATTGTCTTCTGTGGTTTGTCGATGGTGGATGTAGGCTTGACCGTAAGCCGAACAATGATGGGCTGTCCGGTAGAAAGGCCTCCTGTAATACCGCCGGCATTGTTTGACTGGAAGACAACTTTTCCTTTTTCAGCGCGCATCTGGTCGTTATTCTGGCTGCCGGTCATATCTTTTACGGCGAAGCCGGCGCCGACCTCGACGGCTTTGACGGCGCCGATGCCGAGCATTCGGCCCAATTCAGCGTCGAGTTTGTAAAAGACCGGCTCGCCAAGGCCTGTGGGGACGCCGGTTGCGACGACTTCAACTACGCCGCCGGCTGAATCGCCTGTGGCGGCAATCTGGTTGCATTCATCGACCATTGTTTGAGCGGCGTCCAGGTCGGGACAGTTTAGTATGGGATGCACGCCGTATTTGTCGTGTATCTGAGCGGCCGTAAGCTTTGGGGCCTTGGCGCGGATATCGTCGATTTCCTGCTCAATCTCGGCTAATATTTTGATTTTTTCGAGAAATCTCATTTCCGGCGTTATGCGGTTCTTGACGTAAATTTCCTGGTAAAATGGGTCGAGGTCGCGCCGCATTTTCTTGTACTCGCAGGTGTAGTTGGCGGCCCGGTCGGCAGTAACGTCGGGACATCGGATTGAGGCAAGCTCTTTGACGTAGGAAAATACTTCGATACCGCATCTTTTCAGGACTTTTTTGGCGACGTATCCGGCAGCGACGATGGGGGCGGTATAGCGTCCGCTGAACAGGCCGGCGCCGATAGCATCGTCGTCGGGGCCGTACTTTATGAACGAAGCATAGGAAGCGTGGCCCGGACGGGGCGTGCGGTTCGTGTCCTGGTACTGCTTGATATGAATGAAGTGGCGGTCCAGGTTGGGAATCAGAATTGAGAGCGGGGTGCCATTAGTGTGGTTTTTGTTTCCGGCACCCTCGACGGTGTCGGCTGCGTTCAGGCCGGTGTAGATAATCGGCAGGTCTGGCTCTTTTCGCGGGCTGCTCAATTCGTCGGCGCCCGGCTTTCTAAGAAGCAGGTCTCCGTAAATCTCCTGCTCGGTAAGATACATTGCGGGCGGGACGCCCTGTACGACGGCGGTCAAGCCGTCCTGGTAAGAGCCGCCGGCAATCGTTACCTGAAAAATACGTCCAATATGACAACCAATCATTTTCTAATCTCTCCTGAAAAATCTCGTATTAACTATTTCTGCAGTGATGCAGGAACATCTTTGTATGTACCGACTCAATCACTATTCAGGTCCCCAAACAAACTTGCCTGTCTTGTCGATATAGCCATCCTTCACGCCATTCTTGGTTTCAATACTTACATATGCAAGCCCATTAGAAAAATTTAGAGGGAGGCCAAATTGCGGCTCAATTGCATACTTACCTGTCTTGTCGATAAAGCCGAATTTATCGCCACTATATACAGCAGCCAGACCTTCGGAGAAGCTGTAGGTTGCCCACTTGAACTGCGGCTCAATCACATATTTGCCCGTCGTGTCGATATAACCGCTCTTGTTGCCAACCTTTACACATGCTAACCCTTCGGAAAACGGATGAGCACCATCGAAGTTCGGCTCGATAACGACCTTGCCTGCTTTGTCGATAAAGCCCACCTTTTTGCCGATAGTTACCAAAGCCAGTCCATCGGAAAACGAAGTTGCCCACTCGAACTGGGGTTCGATAACATAGTTGCCGTTCTTGTCGATATAACCGAACTTACCACCTACCTTGCCACCCAGCAGGCCGCCTCGCCTGCCACCAATCTGTACGCATGCGAGCCCTTCGGAAAAGTCCCCGGCCCAATCAAATTTCGGCTCGACTACATATTCTCCTGTCTTGTCGATATAACCATAACTACCGCCTATCATGCCACCTGCCTTGCCACCAATCTGCACACGTGCAAGCCCTTCGGAAAAATCACTAGCCTCACTGAACTTCAGGTCGATGACGATTTGGCCTGTCTTGTCGATATAACCGTATTTTCCTGCACTTCCCACAGCTGCCAACCCTTCGGAAAACTTTGAAGCCGAATCAAACCTGGAATCAAGGACAACCCTCATCCTGCCTCTCTTGTCAACATAGCCAACCTTGTTGCCCTTTACTACGCGTGCCAGGCCTTCAGAAAAATTCTGTTGGAAAATTCCGTCGAACTGGGGCTTGATGACGACCTTTCCCGTTTTGTCTATGAAGCCGCTTTTGGCATTCCTGCCAATGATCCGAAACAGCGGGCCGGTATCCACCTCCGGTTCCTTCCGTTTGCATAAGACAATAGCTAAAGCAGCAAGACAGACAATGACAAAGAATACCACGCCTTTCTTCATAATCCTCAACCTCATTTGTGGGGGATTAATCAATCAGTTCCATATTTGCACCGATACTTTTCATCAATTCCACATAGTCAGGAAACGTAACACTCATCGCCTCAGCGGTGTCAATGGTGCATTGACCATCCAAGCTTAAGCCCGCCAGCGACAGGGCCATCACGGTTCTGTGGTCACTTCTGCCGTCTAATTGAGCCGGTTTGACTCTGCTGTGTCGTATTATAAGGCCGTCGGGTAATTCTTCAACATCTACGGCCATTTTTTTCAGCTCTTCGGCCATACATTTGATTCGGTCGGTCTCTTTGGTTCGCGCCTGTGGGACGTTTACCAGGCGGGTTTGGCCTTCGGCGAAGGCGGCGGTAACGGCCATAGCAGGCAGGGCGTCGGGGGTTTTGTTCATATCTATTTCAGTGCCTTTGAGCGTGGCAGCTTTGATAGTTACTGAAGTCGGCCCGATGCTGATATCAGCGCCCATCGCCTTTAGATAATCGACCACTGCTTTGTCCGGCTGACTGTCTGAGAAATCCAGGCCGAGCAGGGTTACCTCGTCTGCGACCAGGGCGGCGGCGCAGAGAAAGAAGGTGGCACTGGAAAAATCGGCAGGGATTACAGCATCAAAGGACTTGTAGCTTTGACTGCCTTTGATTTTGAATTTGCACCCCCGCCGTTTTGCTTGCCCCTCTGCTTCTTGCGAAGCAAACCGAGGGGCTTCGCAAAAACGAAGCAGCGGGGGTTGGTTTTCGTATTCTATTTGCTGTTTATCGAGCCAATCGAGCGTCATTTGCACATAACCCGGCTCATTGAGCAGAGTAACGTTTATTTCGGTATCTCCGGCTGCCAGAGGCGTGCACAGGAGCAGACTGGACAGATATTGGCTGGTATGACAGGCGATGGTGGTTTTTCCGCCTGCCAGTTTGCCGGTTACCTGGACGGGGGCTGTCCTCAATTTCGATTTTCGATTTTCGATTTTCGATTTTTTTTTGAGGCTGGTGCACTTTGCTCCCAAATCGCCCAGGGCGTCCATTAACGGCCCGACGGGGCGGGTCTGGATTTGCTCGTCGCCGGTGAAGGTGGTGGTCCGGCCTTTCCCGGCCAGAGCGGCCGAACCCATTGCGATACGCAGAGTTGTGCCGGAGTTACCCACATCGATGGATTCCGCCGGGGCGGTGATTTCGCCGCCCGTGCCGATTACCTTCCAGAGTTTCGAATCGGCTGTATCAATCCGGGCGCCTAACGCCCGGTAGCAGTTGACCGTCGCTTGCGTGTCACCTGAGGTAAGCGGGCTGCGGATAGCACTTTCACCGGCGGCTAAAGAGGCGATTGCAACGGCGCGGATGGTATGCGATTTGGATGCAGGCATTACCACCTCACCGGCAAGCCGAGATTTTCGAACAATCAACTTCATAGCTAATATCGTATTGCGTATATCGTATTGCGTATTGCGTACCGGATTTTTACCAGAAATGACGATGAATTAAAAGAAGATTTTTAACCACAGATTTCACAGATTGCACGGAAAAAATAACCGCAGGGAACGCAGAGGGGATTCAATTTAAAACTCAAAAATCAAAACTTCTTTGGCCTGCGTTTCCTCATCAGCGCCAAGCCACCAGGGGCCGGTGTTTTGGCCGGGAAGATAAATTCAATGCCGCCGGATGATACAAAATCTCTGTGGTCCGTGGGTCCTTCACCGGTGCCATAGCGTTGGTGTAGCCGCTGAAACCGGGGTTGCTAACCGTGATTAGTTCGGGCAGGAGCAGGAAATTGAGGTCGTTGGCGTCGTCGTTGAGCCCGTGAATTGCCAGGACGTTGCGGCCCTGCCGCAGGTCGCCGATGTGCTCGGAGATGTCGAAGTCAACGAATTGCAGGGCAAGGTCGTTCTGGCGGTTGCTGTCGGCCACGGAGTCCCAACTCGGAGTTCCGGTGAAATTGTCTCTGGTTACCTCAACGCCGTTAAGGTACGCCACGAATCCATCATCGTACTTCATCCGCAACTTCAGCGTGCTGAAGAGACTGGTGTCTTCGACAACGTCAAATTCAATACGCGACCACAGCGAGGCGTTGATACCCAGCATATCGTCCTGCAGTTCGCTGGAGCCGATGCTCAACCCTCCCTGAAGCATAAACCCGCCAAGGGCATACGCTTTTCCATCCTCAGAGTCCTCAGTGGCCTCGACTCTGACCTTGAAGCTGCCGTCGAGCCCGGAGACGATGTCATCCCACCGAACCACGTATCCGGTACTTCTGTTATCTCCCGCCTGCAGTTCAGCGGTATCTTCGCTCCCCCCAACTCCCGGACTGCTGCTGTTCCAAATGAAGCTGTTAGCGCCGATAATGGTGCAGAGTGTAATCCGGTCAGGATAGATACCTGCGCGTATTGCGGTGCCGACAAAACTATATGTTCTGGTTGGGTCCAGGTCTGTGAACTCTATCTCTACCCACCAACCCGGGGCACCCTTGGTAACGAGCCTTCCGCTAAAGTCCACTATATTGCCGAATATGTCGTATGCGTCCGTGCCTGGGTCTGGATTGCCGCCGCTGGTGGGCTGGCCGACATCCAAACCAGCTTCTCCCATTGTGAACGTCACGGTGGGCATTCCGGCATCGCTGCCGGTAACAAAATCTTTCAGTTTCCCGGTGTTGTGGCTGGTGTCCTCATCGTGGATGGTCCAGTCGGTTACGTTCGCTGCTGTAAGGTCCCCGACCTCCCGGTAACAGTCGTTGTAGGCAACCCTCGGCCCGTTCCCAAAGCCGAAGCCGAGACCCGTAGTGCCGGTGTCCCACCCTTCTAACTCGTTGAAATCGGTCTGCATCCAGGTAGTTTCCCAGTTGGCGTCGGGGGGCACATAATAATCAGCACTTGCCCCGGGACCAACCAGGACAATAGTAACTGGTTCCATAGGTTCCGTTGTTGCGTTTTGGCTGCTCGACCAGCCGGTCTCATTATGATTCGCTGACTTGTCTCGAACCTTGACCCGGTACGTGTAAGTGGTGTTTGGGTCGAGTCCTGTATCAAGATAATAAAAGCACTTCTGGACCGGCCCGGTCTGCCAGCCATTAAGATGACAGGGGTCGTGAACCGGGCTGCTCAGCCAGCCGCTGTCGTGATTGGGGTCGGTAACATTGTTGAAGTAATACTCCACTCCAGCGCCGTTGAAATCCGTGGCAAAGCCGGCGGTCATTTCGATGGAATTGCTGTCGAGGGCAACAGGAACCGAGGCCCAGGTCATCGGGTCAGGTGTGGGACACGTCATATCCGGTCCTGTCCAGCCCTCTGACCATATCGCAAAGTCAGTAAAATTCACCTTGCTGTCGCCATCCAGGTCGGCCGTCAAATCACCCGCTTCTGCCAGCCACTCTGCCGCCAACACTTCTAAATCGCGAATCTCTGTATAGCCATCCTGATCGAAATCACCGCGAGGGATGTCTCGGATGTGGGCCACTCCGATTGCATCTTCGCCCCGTGCACAATAGAACAGGTACCACTCACCGTCGCTGTCCTCGAACAAGTATGGGTCGCGCAGCTGGTTGACGTTCTCCGGGGCGGTACTGCCTTGCGAGTTGGTGGGCACGATATCGCCGCCTTCCCAATCCAGCTCGGCATAAAGAATTTCCTCAGGCGGAAACGTCGGGTCCCACACGTCATAATCACCCACGCTCATATCGATAGTGGACATCTTGATTCGCTCAGGGCAATCACCAATGCGGGTGTAGAGCATCTGCACCGTGTCTCCAACCCGACGCACCGTAAAGTGTCGGCAGCGCTCAGGAGTATCCGGAACCCCTGAAAAATCAAATGAATAAAGGTCTTCAAAAAAAGGGTTGGGAGTGGGCCGTTCGATCCACAGGTCGTTACGTAAATCGAATCCCGGCGGCGGCGTCCACGGATTATCCGGATCCCGCGCTTTGAAAAGCTTACCTCTGTTGCTGGTCGCATACAGATTCCCCTTATACTCAAACACCCGAAAGTAAAACCACCCCAGTACCACCGGCTCGATGCCGCTCTCAAACTCCAGCCCGTAATCCGAAGTGGCCACCATACTTTTCTGGCCCAAGCCGGTGCCATCGACCCTGACACTTCCAGCGTGGAAGTACATCACGATCCGCTGGTTCTCATCATCCACAAATACATCTGGTGAAGCAACATGATTAGAGATGGTGACACCATTGTCGAGGTCGATCTTGTCATCACTGCCCAGGTCGAGCACACCGCGGTCTCCTGTGCTCACGCCGGAACCAGTTTGGTACAGGTGCCAGGGGCCCTCGATGTCCTCCGCCCAGGACATACGAATGTAGTTGCCCCCGTGGTGAGCGGAGTACATGTAGTACACTGCATTGGGGTCGGCCCGGTTTTCGGGTGCAATCCAGTCCGGAACGCGGATTACTGAGGGGCCGTTGATGTTATAGCTTTCATAGTTAGTTGCGCCCAAGGCGTCGAACATGGCCTCGGTGAGAATTGGCTCGCCGTTGTTGAGCCGGGCGATGACAAATGTCCCCTCCCCTGTAACAATGGCCTTGGCGGTGTTCCCACCTGAAAGCAGGACCATTATCGTCGCCACAAAAAATACTGATGAGGCGAGGGACATTTTTAGATTTGTTCTATTGCGCATTTTAATTCTTCCTCTTGTCGGTCAGGTTTCTGCTCGGCATGCTCCTGCCATATTTGGATTATAGAAAAACGCGTTTTTGTGGTGGAAGCTCGTAGGAAAGAAAAACAAGCCTTCTCACCACCCTTTTTCAAACATAGCGTACCTGATTGAGAGAAAGATGTCAATAAAATTATAGGAGTTTTGGAGAGCGAAAATGCGAAAGTCAAAAGCGCACAAGTCATAAGTGCTTACGCTCGTAGGTTTTATGCAAGAGACAACGACTAAATACTAACGACTAACTAAATACTACTCTATGTGCCAATCGGCTCGTGTGTCTTTGTGCTTTATGAGGATTTCCACATCTTTGACGTCGATTGCGCCGTCGGCATTGATATCACCGAATAAATAACTTTCCGGCGATTTGGTGCTGTTTAACAAATTGGTGAGCAGGATAGCAAAGTCTAAATTGTTGACAATACCATCGGCATTAAGGTCATACCAGAAGATGCTGTTGCTGTCGTATCCGGCGCTGACATTCCAGGCCAGGCCGTAGCGCTGCGTTTTGTCTATTTGCATCGGGTCGTGAGAGAGGACAATTTCGTAATTGGTATAGTTGGCGTCTGCCCGGCAGTAAATATGCTCAACGTTGTCCACACTGCTGTCGCTATAATCGAGCAAATAGTCGTTGTTGGGGTCAATTGGGTCAACGGCCCAGAGTTCGAGGCGGAGGTTGGCATCTTTCTCCGGCATCGGCTCAAAAGGATAAGCGTTATTGTAGTGCCTGTTCCAGACGACCGTGGCGGTAATAAATTTATCTGCCGGCTGAGTGAGGGTGATTTTGTAGATATTTTGTGGGTTTTTGGTTTTTTGCAGCAGGTTATTGTCCCAGCCGGTTGTTGAGACGTAGCCGGGTCTGTTTCGTCCGGCAATTAAATGTTTGTAAGCGCCAACCGCATTTACCATTCCCGCCCCCTGAATATAGTCCAGCGGGGCCTGGTGGTCATCGTCGATTTCGAGCCGGCCCTTGTGCCAGTAGGGCAGTTTGGTTGCTGAATTTAGCAAAATGGCTTTTATTACGCAATTTCCGCCGTCCGGCGAAACAGCGGAGCTGAAGTCCGGGTCTTGCCTGGCTTTCTGAACGAGCAGGCCGACCGTTCCTGCGACTATCGGTGTTGAGAAACTCGACCAGTCGCCGGTTGGTTCATAGCGGTTGGGTTCGTTGTTGTCGGCAGCGAGGCAATTTCCGGGCGCGACGATGTCAGGCTTACATCGGCCGTCCGCAGTTGGGCCGAAACTCGAATGCTCCGGATAGGCCAGGGCGAAATGTGCCAGATTGGTTGCAAGGTCTTCGGTGTTTACGGAATCAACTACACCGACGCCGATAACGTTTGCGGCCGCGCCGGGATAAAACAGGGGGTCGTCAGCATCGGAGCCGTTGCCAATGCCGGCCACGATGATAAGGCCGTAGTGCTCTGCCAGTGATTCGATCCCCCTTGTCCACCAATATTCACGTGGGACGCCGAAGCTTGCGGTTATAATATCCGCGTCCGGCGGTGAGTGAGGGAATACGTTATTGATTAAGAAATGCCAGAATTCGTAGATATCGGCCTGGGCCTGCGGTGCTGTGCCTTGATAGTAGAATTGGCCCGCGTGAGGATTAAATGCGTCGGGGTCTTCGCCGAGCAGTATGGAGCAGATGGCTGTCGAATGGGGTGAGATGCCTGCCGGCAGTTCGGCCTGGTCGTGAAAGCCTAATTGTTTGGCTTTGAAGCAATCGTGCCCGATACTCGGGCGGTAATCGTTTTGAGGTTCGCCGTCGATATAAGTAATGCTTCGGGAGATAACAGCGAATTTGACGCCGGCGCCTGTCAAACCGGGGTCAATTTTTCTTAAGGCATAAATACCGGCGTGATTCAGACCTTGCGGCTGCAGCGTTTCGTCAACCTGTGGTCCTTCGGTTCCAGCGTTGGTGCTCACAGGTGCCAGCATTGCCGCCACGCAAGCCATTAAGCTCAGTACGAGTATTTTTTTAGCAGTTTGTAGCATTCCATAACTCCGGAGGTGGCGTAAAATCCAAAAGGCACAAAGTTGCTCCCCCGGCTGCCGACCTCCCTGGCTTTAATTTCTTGCCGCTCGATCCTTGCCAATATGATACCATAAAGCGACTTTGTTTTCAAGTAAATTATTATCCGGCTGGCTCCTGTAATATTCCGCTTTTCAGTACTGAAAAGCTGGTTTCCGAAAACTTAATTCGGAAATCTTGCTTTATCGGGCTCTGGTTGGTATACTCAAGCCGATATTCTGGCTGTGTTAGGCTGAAGGGCTGCCGTAATTATGAAAGCGATTTTAAATTCCGAGCAAATCGAGCAAATTCTCAAGGATTTGACAGGCCACATTATTTCTGAAACGCCGGGCGAACTCGATATTGCCGTAATCGGTATTCGCAGTAGAGGGGAGATTCTCGCCCAGAGGTTATCGAGCCGATTATCACAGCAGCTCGGCAAAGATGTTCCGTGCGGCACTCTGGATATAACGCTTTACCGTGACGATTTGAATTCGCCGCAGGGCACCGCCCAGCCGCAGGTTCGAACCACTGAAATCGGTTTCGATATAGACGATAAAATCATTATTCTGGTTGACGATGTTCTATATACCGGCCGCTCAACGCGTGCAGCGATGGATGCACTTATAGATTTAGGCAGGCCGAGGGCGATAAAACTGGCGGTCCTTGTTGACAGAGTCGGCAGGGAGCTGCCGATACAGGCCGATTACGCCGGTTATAAAAGCGATGCTGCACCCGACAAATTAGTGCAGGTTTTTCTCTCCGAATCAGATGGAAAAGAGGAGGTTGTCATCGAGTAAAATCAAAACGAATTATGAATATCGAATATCGAATATCGAAATACGAGATACGATATTATGGCGTTAATAAGAAAAAGTAAACAATTCAAGTGGCGGCGCAAGCATTTGCTTGGTCTGCGGGAGCTGAGCGTCGAAGAGATTACGTATATTCTTGACACGGCCAAGGGCTTTGAGCAGATAAGCACACGGTCGGTAAAAAAGGCCCCGCCTTTGCGCGGCAAGGTTGTGGTGAATTTGTTTTTTGAAGACAGCACGCGGACGCGAAACAGCTTTGCCCTGGCGGCGAGCCGATTAAGCGCTGATATTATAGAGTTCACCCAGAAGGCCAGCTCGGTCAGTAAGGGCGAGACACTTTTAGATACGGCCAGGAATCTGGAAGCGATGGGAATTGATATTGTTGTGATTCGGCACAATGCCGGCGGTGCGCCGAAATTTTTGAGCAGGAATATCAACGCCTGCGTAGTCAATGCCGGCGACGGGTTCTGTGAGCATCCCACGCAGGGTCTTCTGGACGTCTATACCATTCGCAAAATCAAAGGCACTCTCGAGGGTTTGAAGATAGCGATTGTCGGCGATATTGCGCACTCGCGCGTTGCACGCAGTGATATGTGGGCGATGACAAAACTCGGTGCCGAAGTCATATTTGTTGGTCCGCCGACGCTTATGCCAACGCAGTTGAGCCGGCTGCCGGTTAGTGTAAGCTATTCGCTTGATGAGGTTATCGAAAAGGTTGATGTGATAAATATGCTTCGGATTCAGTTTGAACGGCTGGGCGGCAATCCTTTTCCTTCGATACGGGAATACTCGCATTATTTCGGCCTGACCGTCGAGCGTATGAAAAGGGCAAAACCTGATATTCTGGTTATGCACCCCGGGCCGATTAACAGGGGCCTGGAGATGGAAAGTGAGGTGGCGGACGGCGAAAGAAGCGTCATCTTAGAGCAGGTAACCAATGGCCTGGCCGTGAGAATGGCGGTGCTGTTCTTAGTCAATCAGGCAGCAGCGCAAGGGGATTGATAATTGATAATTGATTATTG
Organism: Phycisphaerae bacterium; assembly: GCA_030601745.1. Classification (GTDB taxonomy): domain Bacteria; phylum Planctomycetota; class Phycisphaerae; order Sedimentisphaerales; family Anaerobacaceae; genus JAUVYQ01. Next base: position 75,075 of record JAUWBI010000001.1, on the reverse strand, counting down.
ATAACTTATTGTTGTGTAGGAGTACCTAATGAAGTACATGGTTAAACTTGAGAAGACTGACGAAGGTTATGCCGTCTGGTGTCCCGGGTTGCCTGGATGTTGGTCCCAGGGTGCAACTGAAGAAGAGGTGCTCGAAAATATAAAGGACGCTATAGAGACATACCTTGCAACAGTCGAGGAACTGCTGAAAGATAAAACAACTCGTTCGGTTGAGGTGGCGGTGTAATTATGCCAAAACTTCCAGGTGTGTCCCACCGTCGCACTGTCAGGGCCTTTGAGAAAGCGGGCTTTTGGGTGGTCCGCGAAGGTAATCATATATCAATGACCAAGGGCGGACGAATTATCATCATCCCTCGCGCAAATCCAATCAACGCTTTCCCGATGGGTGGGATTATCAAAGATGCAGGGATGACGGTAAAGGAATTCAAGAAACCGCTCTGAGGCAACTCGAAAGGAGGCAAAAGCTATGGCCGCAATAGAGATAGAAAGAATGTTAACCCTTGTGCCCCAGTTATTGGAGATCCCTCACACGAGGATTTGGACGACATATGATAAGGAAGCGGATGTGCTCTACGTTAATTTCAAGAAGCCAAGCCACGCTGATGATTCTAAACTCACGGATGATGACATCATAGTCAGGTATGAAGCGGGACAAATTGTAGGTATCACGATACTGAATGCAAGTAAAAGGACAGCTCAGTAGCTGATACGGTGTATAACACAGGCCTGGTAGCTCGACTCGTTTGCCCAGGTGCGTCGCACCGCAGAAATACACTAAAGGTTATAGGCCCATAAATACGATTATGAACTCTGAACTTTTGATAAAGAATGGACACGTGATAGACCCGGCAAACGGCATCGACAAGAAATGCGATGTGCTTATCGTCGATGAAAAAATTGCAGCGGTCGGTGAAATTGAAAAATCCGCGCAGAAAGTCATTGATGCCGCCGGCAAATTAGTAACGCCGGGTCTGATTGATATCCACGTTCACTTTCGTGAGCCGGGTGATGAAGAAGAAGAAACAATAGCAAGCGGCTCAGCAGCGGCGGTAGCAGCGGGTTTTACTTCGGTTGTCTGTATGCCGAACACTAATCCGCCTATCGAAAATGAAACCGATGTCGAATATGTCCATCGAAAGGCCAGGCAAGCGCGAAAGACCCATGTCTATGTGATGGGGGCTATCACAAAGCAAAGGGCCGGTGTTGAGCTTGCGGAGATGGGATTTATGGCTGAGGCCGGGGCCGTTGGTTTTACCGACGATGGCAATGGGGTTCAGGACCCGTCGGTTATGCTGCGGGCTCTAAAGTATGTTGCTATGTTTGATGTGGTTACGGCTCAGCATTGTCAGGATGATAGTTTTGCCGGCAATGGTGTGATGAACGCCGGTTATTATTCGACGATACTCGGCCTGCCGGGGGCCGATACACTGGCTGAAGAGGCAATGCTGTGGCGGGATGTTCAACTCGTTAAGAAGACCAACGTTCGTTACCATGCCCAGCATATATCGACGGCAGGGTCGGTTGAGCTGATAAGGGCTGCCAAGAAGGATTCTTTGCCGATTACCTGCGAGGTGACGCCGCACCATTTGCTCTTAACCGAGGAGTGCTGCGCCGAATATGACACCAACTACAAGGTAAATCCGCCGTTGCGGTCGGCCAAAGATATTGAGGCCCTAAAGCAGGCGATTGCCGAAGGGCTGGTTGACGCTCTGGTTAGCGACCACGCTCCGCACCTGCAAAGCGAAAAGGAGCTGGAATTTTTAGCTGCTCCTTTCGGCATAGCAAGTCTGGAATGTGCCCTGGGCCTTTACGTCAAGGTGCTTTTAGAGCCGGGTATTCTGAACTGGCCTGCACTTATTCGATTGATGACCGAAAAACCAGCTAAGATAATCGGCGTTGATAAGGGCACGCTCGGAGTAGGCAGGCAGGGCGATGTTACCATTATCGACCCGGACGCCGAGTATAAAATTGACGTAAAGAAATTTCGCTCTAAAAGCAGAAATTGTCCCTATCACGGCTGGACGGTAAAAGGCAGGGTCGAAAAAACAATCGTCGGCGGGGAGATAAGATTTTCAGCTGGTGACTGATAGATGCCGGTTATTATTGATGGTCATAATCTGCTGTTGGCAATTCAGGAATTGGTGGAAGACGCCGAGTCAATCAGCGATGTCCCATTATATGACTTCAAAGTATACGAAATACGAGATATAATGTTAGGTTGATAAAGTGTGGTGGACATGCTATAATTTCACCGGAGGTATAGTAAAATGAAATTTAGAGTTATTTTGGAACCAAGTGAAGAAGGTGGATATACTGTGATTGTTCCTTCCCTCCCAGGTTGCGTGAGCGAGGGAAACACACGTGAAGAAGCTCTAAAAAATATTCGTGAAGCAATTGGACTTTACTTAGAACCCGTGGATGACGATCTCAGCTTTTCACCGGATTCTGAACAATTAGAGATAGCATTATGAGCAAGGTTCCGAGTTTGAGCTATCAGCAAGTCATCAAGGCTCTTAGGCGGGACGGCTGGATAGTAATTCGTCAGAAAGGCAGTCATATCAGATTACAAAAACGCCTTCCTAATGAGATGCTCAAAATTATTGTTCCAGCACACCGTCCAATCAAACGCTCTACGTTGTCACACATCTTAAAACAAGCCCGCCTATCAGTATCAGAGTTTAATGATTTGCTCTAAACAGCCCAAGAGATGGTTATTATTGACGGTCATAATCTGCTGCATTCAATTGTAAAGATAAGTGAAGAAGCTGGGTCGATTAGCGATGTTCAGTTGTGCCGGATTATAGGCAGGTTCTTAAAGCTGATGGGAGAAAAGGGCGAACTTGTTTTCGATGGTACGGGGCCGCGGGACAAAAGCGGATTCGATAATATAAGCAATCTGGAGGTCTTTTTCGCGGGGTTTGGCAGCGATGCCGACACGGTAATCGAAGATAAAATAAAAGCAAGCACTGCGCCGAGAAGATTGACCGTTGTCAGCAGTGACCGAAGACTGCGAGATGCAGCCCGGGCGAGAAAAGCAACGGCGGTGAAGTCTGAGGTTTTCTGGAGTAATCTCCGGAAGCAGTTGAGGCGGAAAAAGACATTCAAAGAGCCGACAGCGAAACGCCGGGGACTAAGTGAGAGCGAAACCAAACAATGGCTTGAGTTTTTTGGCCTTGAGCAGTAATGTTATGCGTAAACTCGCTAAAAAGTATTCCGGCAAAAATATAAAGTCGGTAAGAGGGTTAAGGTAAAGCTATGTGCGATTCCGGAAAGACTAAAAAAACGCTCATCGAAGAGTTGAAGACCTTGCGGTCTCGCGCAGCAGAGCTGGAACGGATAGAAGCTGAACACAAAAAAGTGGAGCAGAAACTCAAACAATACCAATTTATGGTGGAATCCGCACATGATGTCATCTTTTTTAAGGACCTGAAAAGCCGATATGTTATCGCCAACGACAAAACCTTAGAGGCATTCGGATTACCTCGTGAGCAGGTTATTGGAAAGAATGACTATGAAATAATGCCAAAGAAAGAGGAAGCCAGAAAAAATATTGAAGATGACAAACTTGTTTTCGAGACAGGCAAGCCAACAGAAATTACCAAGCACATGACCGGCTCGGACGGGAAAGAACGCTGGTTTCAGGCTATAAAGGTTCCACAGTTTGATAATAAGGGAAACATTATTGGGCTCATTGGCATTGCCCGTGATATTACCGAGCGCAAACAAGCAGAGGAAGAGTTGAAGGCGTTTGAAGAGAGGTTTAGCGGTCTTGCTGAGAGAAGCTTCGACCTGATATTTATGACAGATGCTCAGGGTTGTCTGACTTATGTTTCCGACGCAAGTGAGAAGATATTCCATTACAAGCCGCAAGAGATGGTAGGGACACATTTTAAGAATTATCTGATTAAATCCGAGATACCCCGAGTTTCACAACGCTTTGCTGAAAATATGAAAGGCAGGAACCTCGGAATTCTCCGGATGGAGGCAATAAGGAAGGATGGGAGCCACGTCTTCATCGAGCTCAACTCCTCACCTATACTTAAGGACGGTGAAACAATCGGAATACAGGGAATTATAAGGGACATCACCGAGCGCAAGAAGGCAGAGGAGAAGCTGCACGAGAGTGAGGAGAGGTATCGGACGCTCGTCGAATCGAGTCCGGATGCCATTTTTATACTTGGCCGTGACGGGCGCCATCTCTACATCAACCAAAGTGGTGCCGGATTTCTTGGCAGAGAACCGGGCGACATTATCGGCAAACAACTCGTGGAAGTTTTTCCGGAGGAAGAAGCGAAAAGGATGCTTGAAAATGTTCTGCACGTCTTTGATGAAAATAGAATCACTCAACGGGAGGTAGGTATTATGTTAGGTGAAGAACTTCACCTCTTTTCCAGGACACTGGCTCCTATTTGCAATGATAAGGGGGATGTGGTTGCAGTCATAGGGATAGCCCACGACATCACCGAGCACAAGAAAGCGGAGGAGGAACTTTTGTTTAAGAGTACTCTGCTGGAAGCACAGTCTGAGACGTCAATTGACGGAATTTTGGTTGTGGACAGTGAAGGAAAATCCATTTCATTCAACAAAATTTTTGGCCGGATGTGGAATATACCTCAGCAGATTTTAAATACAAGAGACGACGAAAAGATGCTTCAATACGTCTTAAGCCAGTTAAAACACCCTGAGCAGTTCCTGGAGAAAGTGAGATATCTTTATGCTCACAAAAATGAAAAGAGCAGAGACGAGATACAATTCACGGACAGCAGAGTTTTTGACAGGTATTCTTCTCCTTTGCTGGATTCGAATGACAAGTATTACGGTAGAGTTTGGTATTTCAGGGACGTCACCGAGCACAAGCGGGCGGAGGACGAGCTGCAGAAGGCTCGCGATGAGTTGGAAATTCGGGTTGAGCAGCGCACTGCGGACCTTGAAAGGGTCAACGAAGAGTCGCGGAGTGAGATTACCGAACGCAAAAAGGCTGAGGAAAAGCTTCTTATCTATCAAAAGCAACTGCGGTCTTTGGCTTCAGAACTGTCATTGGCTGAGGAACGCCTGAGACGGCGAATAGCAATGGATGTGCACGACCATGTGGGTCAGAACCTGGCTATCTCCAAAATCAAAATAGAGTCGCTGCGGGAATCGGTGACTTCGCCGGAACTTGCCGAAGACCTGGAGGAGATTCGCGATTTAATCGCACAGACAATTGAGAGCACACGGTCATTGACGTTCGAACTGAGCCCTCCGGTCCTATATGAGCTGGGTTTTGAAGCGGCTGTGGAATGGCTCGTTAGACAAACAAGGCAGCAGTATGGTCTTTCAGCCGACTTCAAAGCTGATGGGCAGACCAAACCGCTGGATAATAATGTTCGTGTTTTTTTATTCCAGGCCGTGCGGGAGCTGCTGGTCAACGTTGCAAAGCACGCGCAGGCCCGCAACGTAACGGTTTCAACTCGAAGAGTGGGTAATGAGATACGGGTGAGCGTTGAGGACGACGGCGTTGGTTTTGACATATCCCAAACCGGTTCTTACGACTACAAAACAGGGGGGTTTGGCCTGTTTAGTATACGCGAACGATTGGGGCACATCGGTGGTCGTTTTGAAATTGAATCCAAGCCCGGGCGTGGGACTCGGGTTACTCTGGCGGTGCCGATAGACCAGGAGAGCCAAAACAGCAGGAAGGAACGCAAATGAGCATAAGAATCTTATTGGCGGATGACCACAAGATTACCCGGCAAGGTCTGCACTCGCTGCTTGACAAGCAGTCTGATATGAAAGTGGTGGCTGAGGCCGAAGAGGGGCGCACGACGGTACGTCTGGTGCGGGAACTGTTACCGGATGTAGTTATTATGGACGTTAGTATGCCGGACTTGAACGGTATGGAGGCGGCTCGCCAGATCACTCGCGAATTCGGCAATGTCAAGATAGTCGCTTTATCGATGCATTCCGACTCGCTGTTTGTGACGGAGATGCTAAAAAGCGGTGCCTCAGGCTATCTCCTGAAGGACTGCGCCTTTGAGGAATTGGCCCGGGCAATCCGCACTGTTGTTGCCGGCAAAATCTATCTGAGTCCTTCCATATCCGGTGTTGTGGTTGATGACTACCTGCACCGCTTATCAAAAACTGGTTTTTCGGGTTCGGATGTCCTAACGGACAGGGAACGAGAGGTACTCCAGCTTCTGGCTGAAGGAAAGTCAACAAAGCAAATTGCTTTGAAACTGCACATCAGTGGCAAGACCGTCGAGACACACCGTCGGCAGATAATGAATAAGCTGGATATCCACACTGTGGCCGAGCTTACAAAATATGCTATCCGAAAAGGGCTCACATCCCTCGAAACATAGCCGCTAATTGAATTGAGTGGTGCCGCATTTTTAACAGGGGCCGCATTTATTGCTCTGACGGCATTGAAATCAGGTATTTCTACCGCTAAAATCAGGAATATCCTGATAGCAAGCCCGCTGTAACAGATGTACAATATACATGTAAATGCCTAAGGCCCAAAAATTAGGTGTTTTAACTTTTGGATGATGATCTTCCTAAAAATGTTAGTCTTTAAGAGGAGGATGATCTTCAGAAAAGAGGAGTATCAGCTGGGTGCTGCTCTAAGGAGCTTTGGGTGTGGGCGTTCTTGGATGGCCCCAGTTTGATACTCCTTATTTTTATAATTTCACCTGCCTTTATGGATTAGTACCTCCTTTTATTTCATTTTGAGCACGGCCGGGGGCGGCATTCTCGTATTTGCAGCTTTCGGGCAAACCTTATTCTCAATTCTGATAAAATTTACGTTGCCTGATGCAGTAAAAAGTTGTATAAAAGCGTTTCGTAACGTGCAAGGCCTGCTGTGGCGGTGCAGGCCTGTGTAGTTAAGTTGTTTACGGTTCTTGTTTTAGAAGGTGGAGAAGCTATGAATCGCAAAATGGTTACAATTGACGGCAATGCGGCGACGGCGTATGTGGCCCACGCTACGAACGAAGTGATTGCTATATATCCGATTACTCCGAGCTCGGCTATGGGAGAAATTGCCGATGCAAAGACAGCCAGGGGTGAGCCCAATATCTGGGGGACTATTCCTTCAGTTACGGAGATGCAGTCGGAAGGTGGAGCGTCCGGAGCTGTGCATGGTGCGTTGGCGACCGGCGCTTTGACGACGACTTTTACGGCCTCGCAGGGGCTTTTGCTGATGATTCCCAATATGTATAAGATTGCGGGTGAACTGCTGCCGACCGTCTTTCACGTCTCGGCGAGGTCATTGGCCTGTCAGGCACTTTCAATCTTCGGCGACCATTCGGACGTCATGGCCTGTCGCCAGACCGGCTTTGGTATGATTTGTTCGTGTAACATTCAGGAGGTTATGGATTTTGCACTCATCGCTCAGGCAGCGACCCTGACCTCGCGTGTGCCCTTTATACATTTCTTCGACGGTTTCAGGTCCAGCCATGAGGTTCAAAAGGTCGAGCAGTTATCGTTCGATGATATGCGAGCGATGATTGATGAAACAGAAGTTGCTCAGCATAAAGCCAGAGCGCTGTCTCCGGACAGGCCTATGATTTCCGGCACGGCGCAGAATCCTGATGTTTACTTTCAAGGCAGAGAAACCGTGAACAAATACTATTTAGCTGCGCCTCAGATTGTTCAGGAGACGATGGACAAATTTGCGAAGCTGGTTGGACGAAGTTATCATTTGTTTGATTATGTCGGGCCGACAGATGCAGAGAAGGTTATTGTTATTATGGGTACGGGGGCCGATACCACCCACGAGACGGCTGAGTTCCTGGCATCTAAGGGCGAAAAGGTCGGCGTGGTAAAGGTGCGATTGTTCAGGCCATTTAGTGGCAAGGACTTTGTTGATTGCTTACCAAAAAGCGTAAAGAAAATCGCGGTATTAGACAGAACAAAAGAACCCGGTTCGCTCGGCGAGCCATTGTACATGGATGTTCGCACTGCTATCGGCGAAGCGATGGCGGAAAAGCAAACACCTTTTGAAAAATATCCTGTAATTGTCGGAGGACGGTATGGCTTAGGCTCAAAGGAATTCACGCCGGCTATGGTAAAGGCCGTTTTTGATAATCTTGATGCCGCAAAGCCCAAAAATGGTTTTACGGTCGGCATAATAGACGATGTAACGAATACCAGTCTTCTCGTTGATGAATCTTTTGATATTTCCAGCGAGGGAGTTTTCTCCGGAATGTTTTACGGTCTCGGAGCGGACGGGACGGTAGGTGCAAATAAAAACTCCATAAAAATTATCGGTGAGTTAACCGATAATTACGCGCAGGGCTACTTTGTTTATGATTCGAGAAAAGCCGGTGCTGTCACCACATCACATCTGCGATTTGGAGAACAGCTTATTCGAAGGCCTTACCTTGTGAATAGGGCTGCCTTTGTTGCGTGTCATAATCCAAGTTTCCTGGAAAAGTATGATATGCTCTCGGCGGCACGTGAGGGCGCAACGTTTTTGTTGACAACCAGCCACAGCAAAGACGAGGTGTGGGACACTTTGCCGCAGGAGGTGCAGAAACAGATAATCGACAAGAAGCTGAAGTTCTACATCATTGATGCGATTGGGCTTGCTCAGGAAATCGGTCTGGGGCCAAGAATCAATGTAATTATGCAAACCGCCTTTTTCAAAATCAGCAACATCATTCCGCTCGATACGGCTGTCAATGCTATCAAAGATGCAGTCAGAAAGACTTACGGCAAGAAGGGTGAAAAAATTGTCGAGATGAACAATGCGGCTGTCGATGGCGCCCTTGAGAGAATTTATGAAGTTGAAGTTCCTGACAAGGTAACCAGTAAGATAAAGATGCGGCCGCCGGTCCCGGAAGATGCTCCTGATTTTGTCAAAGAGGTTACCGCAGAACTTATAGCGCTTCGCGGAGACAAGCTGCCCGTGAGCAAGATGCCGGCTGATGGTAAGTTTCCAACCGGCACGACGCAATATGAAAAACGCAACATTGCCGTAGATATACCGGCGTGGGAGCCTGATATCTGTATCCAATGCGGCAGGTGCTCTTTGCTTTGTCCCCACGCCGCTATAAGAATAAAGGCGTACGATGAAAAGTATCTCAAAGATGCTCCGGCGACATTCAAAAGCGCCGATGCAAAAGGCAAGGATTTTGCCGGTATGAAATTTACCGTTCAGGTGGCTCCAGAGGATTGCACCGGCTGCGGGGCTTGTGTTATCAGTTGCCCGGCGGAGGAAAAGGATGAGAACAAAAAGCCGACAGGCCTAAAGGCAATCAATATGGTGCCGCAGGAGCCGATTCGTATGCAGGAACGCGAAAATTACAAACATTTCCTGTCGATTCCAAATACAGACCCGAAACTTTTCCGCGCAGATACCGTAAAGGGCAGTCAGTTAATTCAGCCCCTGTTTGAATATTCCGGTGCCTGTGCCGGCTGTGGGGAAACGCCTTATGTGAAGCTGCTGACGCAGCTGTTTGGGGACAGGGCTATGATTGGCAACGCAACGGGCTGCTCGTCGATTTACGGGGGCAATCTGCCGACAACACCCTACACAAAGAGGTCGGACGGCAGGGGGCCGACATGGAGTAATAGTCTGTTCGAGGACACCGCTGAGTTTGCGATGGGTATGCGGCTGACGGTTGATAAATTCAAAGAGCGTGCTCTGACCCTGCTGGTTAAGGTGGCGGAAGCAGGCTGCGTTGATGCCAAACTGGCGGAGGAAATCCGAGCGGCTACGTTGGCCGATGACCCAATGCAAGCTGCTATTGAACAGCAGCGGGGTCGGGTGGATAAACTCAAAGAGCAGTGCAGCAAAAGCGGCTGCGAAGATTGCAAACAGTTGTTGAGTGTTGCGGACTATCTTGTACGCAAATCAGTTTGGGGCCTTGGTGGTGACGGATGGGCTTACGATATTGGATACGGAGGCCTGGACCACGTCCTGGCAAGTGAAGTCGACATCAACCTGCTCGTTTTGGATACGGAGGTCTATTCAAACACGGGCGGGCAGATGTCGAAGTCTACACCGAGGGCGGCAGTGGCCAAGTTTGCGGCAGGGGGAAAACCAACTCCTAAAAAAGACCTCGGACTTCTGGCGATGACTTATGGGAATATTTACGTTGCCAAGGTGGCTGTGGGTGCAAATGCCAATCAGACGGTAAAGGCATTTGTCGAGGCTGAGGCATATCCGGGGCCTTCCCTTATAATTGCTTATTCGCACTGTATCGCTCACGGCTACAACCTGGTCAACGGTTACGAGCATCAGAAACAGGCGGTCAACAGCGGTCACTGGCCTTTGTACAGATTCAATCCGCAACTTAAAGAAAAGGGCAAGAACCCGCTGCAGCTTGATTCGAAGGCTCCTACGCTTGATTTCGAAGAGTATGCTTACGGCGAGAATCGTTATCGCACGCTAAAGCAATCAAAGCCGGAGGTGGCGGTGGAACTGCTCAAACTTGCTAAGAGCGATGCGACCCAGAGGTATGCTTTGATGGAGCAGCTTGCAAAATTGAAATGTGATTGAGTTTATTGATATGCAGGGGAATAAAATGACTAATCGATTCTCAAAAATAATTTGGCTGGTTCTTATAGCGGCTTTCGTTGTCGCAGGGTGTGAGCAGGGACAGAAGGAAGAGACGTCGGTTTACGAGGTGTTGCTCGACCCCAATTTTGTTATGCCTGAATATGCGTCTCGGGCGATTGAAGCGACCGGGGGACTCGACCAGCCCCTCCGAGGGGCGGGTCTCGAAGCCTGGAGAAATAAGAAAAAGCTGGAGCTTGATTGCGTGGTTACTCTTTATAAGCCGGACGGCAGCTTTTACCTGACCGAGCAGCATCACGAGATTTATCCGCCGTCGAATTCGGTTCGGATTTCGGCTCTGGAGCCGCAAGGTAAGTTTGTTTGGCAATTGTCGGGCGGGATATTTACTGTATTGGAGGGTGCTGAGCAAGTTGGTGCCTTGCCAATTATGGCAGTTAATTACTACTTTGCAGAAGCCATACTCGATATAACGACGGCACCGGTGCGTTTTTTAGATAAGTCGTTTGCGTTTACCAAAGGGACAAAGCCGGTCAAAATAGAAGGACAATGGTATTATCCAATTGAACGAGCCCCGCCCCTCCGAGGGGCTGGACGAGAGAAGATTCTTGCTGATGACCTTATCCTTGCTGATATTCCATATTGGCCTAAGGTCGTTTTCTGTCAGAACACCGGCACCGCTCGCATTGATATGCTCTGGTTTGTTGGTGCTGGTGAGGAAAAGTTTTTAGCGGTTCGCGGCTATGACTATAAAGAGGTTGAAAAGGGGGGCATTTTAGTTCCTGCGAAGATAGAGATATTTGCAACTGATGCCGACGGTGTTTTGCAGGAACGGCTGGTTAAAATAGATTATTACCTGTTAAGGGCCGTTGAGTAGGTGACAGAAGGTCGGGTCCTCTTGCCAGTTAAAGAAGAACGATGCGGATATTACGTGGCTGCGAGCGTTGAGAGGGTGTTTGAAGGGGGGCGGTTCGGCATTTAAATTGCATATCTCGTATTGAGAATTATGATTCACGGTTTTTATTTGTAATTTTTTTTCTACTGCTCATATCAAACGGGATGGTCTTTTTTACCCCGTAAAAACGGGACTTCTCTCACCAGCTTTACCTGTTCTGGTATTGTGATGATTATAGGGCCTGTCCGTATGGACTCCCAAGGAGAACAAAGGCCGATAGTGAACAAATCCCCCATTTTAAGCGTATAGCTACATTGTTGATTTACAGAGGACAGAAGACAGATGCGGAAAATCGCAAAATGGGAACCCTTAAAAAGCTTAAGCGAACAGGGTGTTAAACCGATAATGTCATCGGATAGAGAGAAAAAAGATTAACCGCAGAGAACGCAGGGGAAAAACGTGGTGTCTTTTGCTACTCTGTGAAGCACAAGTTGGAATTTTAGCGATATGACCCCCGTTAGAAATTCTATAACGAGAGGTGATACGATACAAAATTCGAGATACGCTTCACGCTTAGACGAGATTTCTAACGGGGTGAAAACGACACGGGCCGTAGCGATTGTATCTGTTTTATCTGTTCTAAGTATTTACTCTGGTTGCGGCAATAAGTTTTTTGACCCGGCGCAAATAGGCAGGTTCCGTCCTGTACCGGCGGTCAATGTGATATTGGATTCGCTGGGTGTGGCAGAGGAGGCACCGTCGGCCTGGGAACGAGCGGAAGACCCCAGGCCGATAGATGTCATGGCATTCGAGACCGATTATGTGTTTAGTTCCGGCGATATTGTCAGGATATCCATTTTTGAACTGCTTGCAGAGGGGGCTATGTTTGAAAAAGATTATGTTGTTACCGAGACCGGCAGGATATCCATACCGGAGGTTGGGGCAGTTGATGCGGGGGGGCTGACTGAATCGCAACTTGAGGAGGAGATAAGGCAAATCCTTGAGCCGAGCATACTAAGAGAGGCGTTGGTTACCGTGACCTTGATGAGCTCACAACAACGCACGTTTTCAATATCGGGTAATGGTGTGCCGGCTCCAAGCAGATACGCGATTCCGCGGTATGATTTCAGATTGCTCGATGCGCTTGCGACAGCGGGGGGGATAAGCCAATTTAACATAAGCTACGTTTATGTTTCGCGTTCTATTACGGGCAAGGAAGCCGTAGCTGAACCGATTGAGCCGGAAATTACTAAACCGGAGTTTCCTGAGCTGGAGGAGCCGAAGGAACAGATTAAGCCTGAACAGGAAATGCTGGAGATAATTGCACCACGGGCGAAAGGGCAGCGGTCGGAGAATAGATTGGTCATAGCTTCGGCAGAGATGATAACGGATAAGGAACTTGCCGAAGTGGCTTTGCCGATAGGTTTTGAACCGTCAGCCGATGGCGGGCCCCGCCCCTCGGAGGGGCTGGGCGGGCAAGGCCGGAGGGACATCAAAGACGTGCTGGATGTACTGGAATCATCCATCAAGCTGGCTGGGCAAAAAACGATAGATAAGCCAACGGATACAGGTGAGCCAACAGATGAGGAGAAGAGAGGCCGTATCGAGTGGATTTTTCGGGACGGCCAATGGGTTCCGGTGCAGGTCGGTCGGCCGGAGCCAGCGGAGCCGGTGATTAAGGTCGAGCCGGAGAAAGTAACCGAGCCGCTCAGAGAAAAAGTTCCGGCGGATTTCGACTGGGACCAGATAGGAGCCGGAGGAGTGCAGACGCGAGTTATAAAGATTCCTGCCGATAGACTGTCCGCAGGTGACCCTCGGTACAATATTGTGATAAGGCCCGGTGATAGTATTCAGGTGCCTGTTGATATTATCGGTGAATTCTGTATTATGGGTAATGTCAACGCTCAAGGATACATTCCTGTTACAGGCCGGCCGATGACCTTGAAGATGGCTATAGCCGCGGCGGGCGGCCTGGGACCTCTGGCGTGGCCAAAACGCTGTGAGGTGGTAAGGAGAATCGGAAAGAAAAAAGAAGAAATCGTGATGGTGGATTTGGATAAAATCGCACGAGGCGAACAGCCGGATTTCTTTATTAAGCCGAACGATTTGATCAATGTCGGCACACATCCAACCTCCAGGTGGCGCGCGGTTTTGAGAAATGCGTTCAGGGCAACTTACGGATTCGGTTTTGTTTATGACCGTAATTTTGCAGATAGAGATTACTATACCCGCAGGCCTATACCCAGCTGGTTTTAATAGTCTTGAATTTTGAGTTTTGACTAAACACTCAAAACTAATTGGTTATGGCGGATAAAGAATCGATTATTGACAAAAGATTATTGAAATCAGGAAATAAACAATCATCAGTTGAAAATAATCAATCGTCAAGGGCAGCTCAGAGTTTCCATTTTGCAGCCCCCCCCCGGACAAACTGGCGCGAACTCGGGGTGCATAATTACGTCAAAATATTGATAATTGGGGGATTGTTTGTCTATCTTTTTCACAAAGAAATTGGCGAACTTGTTCATATATGGCTCAACGACAGGAGCTGGTCGCACGGTTTTCTAATCCCGCTTTTCAGTTTATATTTTATTAACCAGCATAAGAAGGAAATTTTGAATCTTCAAATTAAGCCGAGTTATTGGGGTTTGTTTTTTCTGATTTGCGGGATTGTGTTTTATCCTCTTAATATAGTTCACTTCCGATACTGGTACTTGCGGCCAATTGGTATGATAGCGACACTTGGTGCGGTTGTATTGTTTTTGGGCGGGTGGCGCCTGGTTAAATATATATGGCTGCCTGTTGCGTTCTTGGTGTTTGCGGTGCGGGTGCCGGCGAGATATTATGTTAAGCTGACTATGCCGATGCGGCAGATGGCGGCCAGGGTGGCAACTGCCTTGTTGAATTTGGTTAGCCAGATGGAAGCTACAGTCAGCGGTGTGGTGATAGACGTGGTTTACAAGGGCCAGCGGATGGAGCCTGCGCTTAATGTGGCCGAGGCCTGCAGCGGGATGCGGCTGCTGATGGCCTTTCTGGCTCTGGGCGTCGCTATGGCGTATCTGCACTACAGACCTATATGGCAGCGCATTGTCTTGTTGGCCAGCACCATACCGATAGCGATATTTTGCAATATCGTTCGTGTATCGGTTACCGGCTTTATTTATGTGCTGATACATCCCAGGTACACTCAGGGTATTTATCACGATATTCTTGGCGTAGGGATGCTGCCGTTAGCGTTTGGCTTATATGGTTTTCTTGCGTGGTTTATGTCGAGTCTGTTTATTGAAGAAACCGAGGCAGTTGCCGAAGATATTGTGGTTCGCAGGCGTGAGGTGTGAACCCCGCCCCTCCGAGGAGCGGGATGAAGTGAGATACGAGATGCGAGATACGATAAAGACCTATATGCAGCCGGCTTTTTTGATATGTGCGGTGCTGCTCGCAACGGCTGGGATTGGCATGCCGATTATGACAAAAAGTTTAGGCATAAAATTAAAGAAGGAACCCTTGCCGTTGAAAAAGACTTTAGACCTTCTGGATGAAAAAGGATTGGCTCCTTACAAGGTATTATCAAAAGAAAAAATCAAAAACGAGGAGGTTGTTGAGAGTTTGGGCACCGAAGATTATATCCAATGGATTCTCGAAGATACGGATGCAGCAGCTGACAGTGCCGTTCGTAAATGCTCGCTGTTTATTACTTATTACGAGCTTCCCGACCGGGTGCCGCACGTGCCGGAAGAATGCTATATGGGCAGCGGCTATCAAAGATTGGCATCCGATAGCGTGACATTCAAAATAAATAAAGCCGGTGTCGAGAAGAAGATTCCGGGAAGATACCTTATCTTTGCCGGCACAAATTCCAATCACTGGCAGAGCGGTGCAAAATTCCCGATTCTGTACCTTTTTAACGTCAACGAAAAATATGCCAACAGCAGAGAAGATGCTCGAATAGCTCTAAATAAGAACATTTTCGGCAAATATTCGTATTTTTCCAAGGTTGAGTGGAAGTTCTTTAATACCAGGTTCGGTCAGGCGATTTACCCGAGCAAAGAAGATGCGATTACAGCAAGTGAAAGGTTCTTAAGCGTAATATTACCCATTTTGGAAAAAGAACATTGGCCCGCTGGTCAGTGGTGAATGGCAAATAGTGATGCTTCGTGCGTTTTCGCTCTGCGTGATACGTGAAGCGAAGAAGCGAAAAGCTGCGGAATTTTAACTCAACAGCTTTTAGCTTTTTCTGCGAGATACGTGATACGAAACTGTGTTTGCAGGTGTTGGCCCCCCCACGTCTTCTTGTCGAAGACAAAAGTGGGGGTGGAAGGGAAAAATTATGGCAAAGAAGAGATTGAATAAAAAAGTTGCACTTATTGGCTCGGCGGTTTTGATAGTTCTGGGACTGGCTCTGATTCCCTTAATTCCGAAATTCGCATTTCGTTTTGGACTCATAGGACCGGAAACGTTCATCGAAGACGGCGATGCGGCAGTAAAGGCGGCCCACGAAGCGACAGATGAGCAGACAAAAGCGGAAGAATACAAGAAGGCTGAACGCAATTATGGTAAGGCGCGGCGTCTGGCAAGGACCGATTCGCTCAAGATAAAGATGCTTTTTAAACTTGTGGACCTATATATCGAAACCGACCGATGGCGCAATGTGCAGCGGTGCTGGGACAACATAATCAGCATAGACCCGAAGAACGCTAAGGCTCGATTTGGACGGTTGAAGTACTTTTACATAATGGCTGATAATGGTGTGCATCGAGTCTGGAAGGAGGTTGCGTCGCAGGCATCGGAATTTATAGAAGTGGCAGATGCAAACCTGCTTACCGAAAATACAGACAAATGGGAAACCTTTGGAATGCAGAAAAAAGGAGCAGGCAGGCAGCGTTTGGGCCCGTATTTGTATCTGCTCAGGGGTAGAGCCAACCTTGAAATAGCAAGGATGGGAGCGGTAACCGACCCCGACGAACTGCTTGTTAAGGCAACTGCTGATTTGGAAAAGGTTCGGGAACTTGAACCAGGCGACCCCCAGGCCTATTGGTATTTAGCGCAAGTGGTCAAAGCAAAAGGGGAGATTTTAGTTGAAAGAGGTAATTTTGAAGAAAGAGACAAAGCTGCAGAGCAAGCCAGGGAAATTTTGAAGCAAGCTGTTGAGGTTGCAGGTGCTGACCCGAGGGCACATATTAATCTTCTAACAGAAAAGCTTGAACAAAGTAGTGTCGGAACGCAGCCACAGGAGCAAATTCAGTTGCTCGAGCCCGAATACTTGTTGCTTGCGGAGAGATTTCCTTCCAGTGCAGAGGCATTTTCGGCATTGGCCGAACTCTATCGGCGGTTAGGCCACAAAAATCTTGATAAGGCCGTAGAGGCGGCTGAAAAGTCAATTGAATTGGACAAGCTAAATGTGACTTATGCAATAAATGCGGCCAATTTGCACTATCGCAGGTTTTCTATTTATGGGCAGAAGCAGGAAATCCATAAGGCAATAGAAGTGGCCGAGAATGCCCTTACATTGCCGGATGCACAGGAGGTAAATGGCCCGCGGCATTGGGCAAATCTAATGAATAGAATCTCATTGTACACTTTCCTTGCAAATTACTATATCGAGCAGCTCATTGAGCCTTGCGAGGTAAGAACAAAGTCGCAGACCCAGGAATGGATGGCAGATGCCGAGCAGGCGGTGCGCGAAATTGAGCAGCTTTTCGACAGCGGTGAAGAGCCGCAGGTTATTAAGTGGCAGGCAATGCTTGAGCTTGCGAAGGGAAATAGAAACTTCGCCATCAGAAAACTGTATAAAGCTTACGAACTACTTAAAGCATCCGGGCGAGCAGATGCACAGCTTTCTTATGCCCTTGCGAAGATTTTTAAGAATACTTCTGAAGTTGGTGCGGTCAGGGAATTCCTGGAAAGTGCGCTTGATGCAAATATTCAATGGACCAAACCTGAAGCCGTTCTGGATTATGTAGACGTGTTGTTAAAACGCCGGGCCTACGACGTGGCTTTGAGTGTTGTGAACTCTTTTGAGGAGAGATATTGGGCCAACAAGAGAAGCCAAACACTTCGCATCAGCGCTTTACTTGGCGCAGGGCAGTTTGACGAGGCTGAAGCAGAATTGGCCAAGGCTGAGCCGGATGACACGAATACAATTAAACTCAACCTGGCACTGGTGCAGGCCAAGATTAGGGAGCTTCAAAAAGTTGTAACGCAAAAGCAAATAAAAGACAGTTCGCCCATAATTTTCAAGGGCCTGGAGGTGCCGGAAAAAGAGGGTGGCCGGGCGCAAGCCTCTGTGCAGGTAATGAAAGCTGAATTGAAGGGCTACTGGGCCGTTTGCGCCGGATTGGTGGAAAAACTATTAACAATAGAGCCGAATTCCGTCGGAGAGGCTCCTGTCGTTGCTGTTTGCAATAATTACATATCGCAAGGCCGGCTCGAACAGGCCAGGGATATAGTTAATAGATTTTTGGGATATTTTCCGGATAGTACAACGGTTCTGTTTTACAAACGGGTACTTGCCGAGCCTGCGCCGGACGAGATTTCCCGGCAAAGGCGTAAGGAGATAGAAGAGCAGGTTCTCTCAGAAATTGGCGAGCCGATTCGCCGGGCCGTGAAGCTTGGATTGTTTTATCACAGGCACGGAGAGCTGGATAAGGCGGCTGGAGAATTCAAAAAGGTATTTTCGTCGTCCGTTGCGCGTGATGCATATCGCGAGAAAAAAAATACGCAACGCGATATGCGCAATCTGCAATACGAAATTGCTGTGAGCTATCTTTTTGAGATAGCGATTGGGAAGAAAGATTGGGAGCTGGCAGAAGAAATCGTAGAGACGGTGCGACGTGAAAATATCGATAGGTGCAGCGGCCAATTTTTTGCCGCCCGTCTTGCTATGACTAAAGAGGAATATAAAGATGCGCTGGCGAGACTCGAAGAATGTTTGAGGCAAAGGCCGGTCTTCTCCCACGGCTTTATGTTGAGAAGCAATGTCAATGCTATTCTTGGAAATGAGCATTCCTCTATCGAAGACGCCCGAAAAGCCGCATCTTTGAACCCTCTGGATGGAACCATTGCAAAAGTATTGGCGAATGTGCTGTACCAGCGTAATAAAAGACTCGGGCCGAATGTATCTTCAGACCAGGCAATTGAAGCCAGGGCTGCCTTGGAAAACGCAATGGCGCTGAACCCGGGTGATATGGAGTTACTTGGCGGCTACGCTGAATATATAAGCCCGACGAGCGAGCGGCGAGCCCTGGCGATTCGCCAGTATTTGCAAAAAACCGCTCCGAGCGTGAAGAATGCTGTACTGCTGGGGAGGCTGGCAATGAAAATGGCTCTTGAGGAAACGGATGCGGAAAGCAAAGAGGCATTGTTTGCTATTGCTCAGTCATCTTTCGAGCAGGCCATTGCTATAGACCCGCAAGACAAGGTTGCGCTCGATAGCTTTGCGGAATACCTTCGGCTCACCGGTCAAAAAGAAAAAGCAAAAAAGTTGCTGGCGCAAGAACCGGAATTGCTATGGCGCTATTATTTTCGGAGCGGTCAATTTGAGGATGGCAGGAGGGTCCTGGAGCAGTTGTACAAAACCGAAGCGAAGGACAGTGACGTGGTCAAAGGTCTTTTACTTGTTGCAGAAAGGACCGCTGATAAAGAGGCCGTACAGAGATATTCTGAAGAACTTTTATTGCTTGAAGACAGTGTAGAAAACCATCTTTTCCAAATTCAGACTTTCCTTAAGGTTGGTCTTGTCAAAGAAGCTCAGTACAAATTGCAAAGCTTTAAGGAGAAGTATCCGGATGAGAGGCGAGCACTGCTGCTTGAGGCGTGGCTGGCAATGAGACAGGTCGTCTGAAAGAGGCATTGGACCTGACAAATCGAAGTCTTCAGAGCAATCAGAACAATGCATTGGCCTGGCGGGTAAGAGGTGAAGTAAATTTTTTGATGGCAAATTATGATAAAGCAATCGATGACTTCAAAATGAGCAAGGCATTGTCACCCGAGCTTGACATCCATATTGCCCTGGCAAAGGCCTATCAGCGGGCAGGCCGAGATGAGGATGCTATAACCGAACTTAAAAGTACGATTGAACAGCCGCAAGCTGCTGCGGAAGAGGTTCCCGCAAGAGCATTGCTTGAACAGATTTACCTGCAGCTTGGCAAAAAAGAAGCACTAAAAAAATTCTATGACGAGACTCTGCGGAAATTTCCCGATAGTGTCCTGTGGTACAATCGAGCGGGGGCGTTTGCTATAGCCGAAGGTGAATTCGACAGGGCAGAGCAATTATATGGACAGGCGTGGCAGAAAGGTCAGAAGGATAGCAAGGGTGACGGTACACCCAAACGCTATGAAAGGCGTTTGGGCCCCCGCGCAGCAGCATTCGATGGGTATTTGCAGGCACTCGTGTTAAATGGGAAGTTTGATAAGGTCTTTGAAGAGGGCGGAAAGTACGTTGGCAGGGATTTGGCTCCCATAGCATATTTGCGGATGGCTGAGGCGAAGTTGAAGCTCGGCGATAAAACAATCGCCATAGAATATTGCCGAAAAGCCGTTGACAAGGCGGGCACAAATGAGATTTTTGCGGATAAGGTTTCGCAAAGAATGTACTCCCTGCTGGGAGCCGAAGAGGTGTTGAG
The DNA here is from genome assembly GCA_030601745.1 of Phycisphaerae bacterium. Lineage (GTDB taxonomy): Bacteria > Planctomycetota > Phycisphaerae > Sedimentisphaerales > Anaerobacaceae > JAUVYQ01. The sequence continues at coordinate 55,058 of JAUWBI010000001.1, read as the reverse complement.
GCATTGCGAAGAAAGACTCAAGGCCAATCCTGATTCACTTGCTGCCAATTTGACTATGTTTAATCTGGCGAAGATTAACGGTGAGTACAACAAGGCCCTGGGGTATATTGACAAATGCCTGCAGATAACCGGGCCTGGCAGCAGCGCAAGAGTTGATTACACACTGAAAAAATCAGAGGTTTTACACCTGGCCTATGAAAAGACTTCCGATAATAATTACCTCAAGAGCGCTATCGCTGCGTACGAAAGTTTATCAGTTGAAATGCCGAATAGTATGAGTGTCTTAAATAATTTGGCGTATATGCTTGCTCAAAATAATGAAAGGCTGGGCGAGGCTCTCACGTTTGCCAGGCGGGCACTCGACGCAAGGCCGAACAACCCAGGCTTTCTGGATACTTATGCTTATGTGCTGTATAAAAACGGTAGAAGTTCGGAGGCAGCCGAATTTTTGCAGGCCGCACTACAACAGTATGAGCAGAATAATATCCCCGTACCAGCGGAGGTGTATGAGCATTTAGGACAGATACGCGAAGAACTTGGAGCAGAAGCTGAGGCCCTTGCTGCTTATAAGCAAGCACTGGAAATAGTTCTCAACTCCGCAGATAAAGCATCGAAGGCGGCCAGGCAGCGAATAACCTCGGCTGTTGAACGTCTGACGTTGATAGTTGATAAATGACAATTGGAATAGACGGGAAAAAATTGATAATCTGATAATCAATAGAAAATAATCAATAATTAATCGATATGATAGAACAAAGACAGGCTGTCAATAAAATGGTAGGTGTGGCCAGGCCGAGGCCGTCGGCTGCTGCTGCACTGACACCGAAGGAAGTTTTTTCAATATTGCGTCGGCACATATTGCTGATAGTTTTTCTGACTATATTAGGTTTAATAATGGGCGGCGCGGCCTGGTATCTCTTAGGAAAATATCTTCCAAGATATACCGCCCAAACTTATATTACAGTTCTGCCGCCCGTAGTAAAAGACCCTATGACCATCGCGGCGGCTCTGGTGGGTAAGGATATTCAATATGGCCACCGGGTATCGATAGCTAACATTATAAAGCGGCAGACTACTTTGCTGGATTTGATTGACAGGGCCGAAGTTCGAGAGACCAGGTGGTTTCAGCGTTTTGCTAAGTTTGATGAGAAGGGAAATATTATAAGTGTAGATCAGTGTAGGACAAAAGCCTTTCTGGATTTGAAGAAAAATTTCGGTGCTTATGCCCACAGAGATGCCGAGTTCGTCATTCTCTCAATGACCTGCGGCGATACGCAGGAAGCAGCACTGATAGTGAACGAAATGGTGAGATTGTTTCTTGCTTCGCAAGGAACTACAAAAAGGGGAGAGGTTGCTGCCAAGCTCACAGAGTATAATAACCGGCTGAAGAGCGTTCAAATAGAGTTGGATTTAGCCGAGCTGGCGTTGACTACTGTTCGCACGGATTCGGGCATAGTTGACCTTGAAAGGCCTCTCGGCCGTTATTACCGGCATACAACCGAAATAATATTGGATAATTTGGCACTTAAGCAGGACGACCTGAAACTGGTAATAAAGCAAGCTCAAGCTCAAATAGAAAATCTTGAGGAACTGGCCACAGGTCCTATTAATGAGCAGATTGAACGTCAAATAGAGGTTGACCCTGTTATGGTCGTGCTTGCCCAGCAGCTTGCCTTTACAGAAGCGCAGCTTGCAGGCAGACTTACAAAGTTTGGTGAAAATCACAGAGTGGTGCGTCAAACCCGGGAGCTGATAAGCGAAATCAAAGAAGAACGACAAATCAGGAAGGCGGAAATAGCAGAACAGACGCGGCAGGCGAATCTTAAAGATGCACAGGACAGACTAATTGAGTTGCAACAAAGGTACGAAGAATTAGAAAGGTTGCGACAGGAAGCTGAGGTACAAAAGGAAGACCTTGACCGCGCCCGTGTACGGTATGAAAAGGGGGTGGCCATAAGGGATGAGAGAAGAAAGACGCTTGATGAAATCAAGGCGCTGATTGAGAGCTACAGGGCAATAGAGAAGGACCCGGAGACATCCAAGGTACAGTTTGCTGGATATGCTCCGGTGCCGCTGGAAATGGTCGCTTCGCGGCAGTGGTGGTTCTTTTTCCCCAGCGGTACGATATTGGGCTTTATATTTGGTATGGCGCTTGCCCTCCTTATTGAGGTCCTCAATGACCTGGTGCGGACACCGAGGGACGTGGGCAGATATTTGCGCATCCCGCTTTTGAGTGTTGTCCCCGATGAAGCCGAGGATGAATGGGTTCGGGACGTTGACCTCTGCCATGTTGTTCGTCAGGCACCTTATTCTATTATAAGCGAATCCTACAGACGGCTTAGGACGAACTTAAAGCTGTCCGGCTCTGCGGAGTCTTTGAAGGCTTTGCTTATTAGCAGTGGTATGGCGGGGGACGGCAAAACTTCCATCGCGGTTAATCTTGCGGAAGCTCTGGTTGCTGAAAATAAAAAAGTGCTGCTTATAGATGCCAATTTCAGACGCCCGAGTTTACAAACAATATTCCCGAGAACAGGACCCGCCGATGAGGGAGCTGAACGCTTTGAATTTGGATTGAGCACTCTGCTTACGGGCCTCTGTGGTTATCAGGATGTGAAAAGGTCCAATGTTATCGAAGGTCTTGACATAATCGAATCGGGGCAGTTACCTTCTAATCCGGCGGAGTTACTGGGCAGTCCGCGGATGGAACAGTTGATTAAGGAGCGGCGTAAGAGTCATGATTATGTTATAATTGACGGCCCGCCAATACTGCTGGTAAGTGACGCCAAGCTGCTGGCACGGCTCGTTGACGGCACAGTATTGGTATTCAATGCCGCCGCTACAAGAAGAGGTGCCGCCCAGAGGACTATTCGCGAGCTCAGAGAAGTAAACGCCACGATAGTTGGCTGTGTGCTGTTTGCCGTAAGGGCTCTGAAGGGCGGCTACTTCCACGAGCAGTTCAAGTCTTACCAGAAATACCAGAAGTTGCAGCTTGCCCGCTCATCAGTTTAATTGGCAATAGCAGATAGAAATTTGTATCTCCTCGGACAAGCAGCGAGCAACGAGCAACAAATTTGTGAAAGGCTTCTTTGATGAACAAATTTTTGGTCACCGGCGGAGCCGGTTTTATCGGTTCAAATATCGCAGCCAAACTCGTTTCAGAAAACTGCTTTGTAAGGGTCATTGATAATCTGCTTACAGGCAAAAAGAGCAATCTCGCTGATATCATAGACAGGATTGAATTCATAGAAGCCGATATGGGTGATGAGAAAATCGCCCGCTCGGCGATGAAGGATATTGATGTTGTTTTGCACCAGGGTGCATTGCCCTCGGTGCCGCGCAGTATTGATGACCCTGCCGAAACGCACCGGCACTGTCTCGATGCGACTTTCACACTTCTTTTAGCCGCCCGTGATGCCGGCGTAAAGCGCTTTGTCTATGCGTCAAGCTCCTCAACTTACGGTGACACGCCCACTTTACCGAAGGTCGAGACGATGCCTCCTGTGCCGCTTTCGCCTTATGCGGTGGGCAAGCTTGCCGGCGAATACTATTGCTCGGTTTTTTATGAGGTTTTCGGCCTTGAGACTATTTCGCTGCGTTATTTCAACGTTTTCGGCCCGCATCAGGACCCGACCAGCCAATATGCCGCTGCCATACCGGCTTTTGTAACGGCTATATTAAGAGATAAACCGCCGACCATATTTGGCGACGGTGAGCAGACCCGCGATTTCACCTACGTTGACAACGTTGTCGAGGCCAACTTACTTGCTGCAAGAGCCAAGCAAACCAAAGGCCAGGTTCTAAATATCGCCTGCGGCAAGGCCGTAACCGTCAATGAGACTATCGATGTAATCAACGAAGTGCTCGGCAAAAATATTAAGCCGCTCTACACCGCCCCTCGCCCCGGCGATATAAAACACTCTCTTGCCGACATCACCCTCGCCGAGAAACTGCTCGCCTACAAACCCACCGTCTCCTTCCGCCAAGGCCTCCAAAAAGCAATTGACTGGTACCGTAAAAACCTGCTCTGATGTCATTGCGAGGCCTGCGCAGCAGGCCGCGGCAATCTCAAGCTCTAACAACATCTTTTGCTTCAGCGCTCTTTATTCCTTGTTCGATATTCTTTTTGTCATTCCCGTGAAGCTTGGCCTCATGAAAACGGGGAGGAGAAATTCACATTTATTGGTTTTCTTTATCGACAAGTTTTTTTAGTCGCGGACAACTTTCTAATATAAATTTCTTAGTGTTTTTGTATTTGACTTTAGCTTTCTCAGGAGCCGTATGTTCCATCTTAACAACAGCATCCCAAAGCCAATAATCTTTCGCATCCATATCACTGCCATTTCTATTGAACTTATCTAATCTCCAGGCTAGCAATCTTTTGTTGTTTTCTTTATATGGTACTTCATATTTCTTGTACGTATGTTCACAAAAACCTATTTCTTTATCACACTCATATTTCTTAAGCAGGGTGATTATCTCCGGCGTTAAAACGAAACCCAACCAGTTCTGATTTTCTGCATATTTGTATGCCTTTATGAGCGCCTCGCCAAGAAAGATATTGTGTTCAGGTTCAGCATAAAATTCACCTATTGTCAGAGCTCCTCTAAGTGGCTTGAGATTAAATATCATCTCCCTAAAAAAGCTTGTCGACAGACATTGGATTTGCCCGAATGCTCTTTCAAACTCATCCGAATTGGCCTTAGCATAAAATAAAAATGTGTCTGAAAACCAAGTGCAGGTGATTATGTCAAAATATATTCCTTCTTTTTCTTTTATACTTTTGAGCACATCTTTATATTCGTTAACAATATAATTCAAACTATTATCTTCTACGTATTTCTCAAAGCCGAGAAAGTCGAAATATGCAACAAAATATTGGCCAAGCTTGTCATTTTGACACATATCAATACCTCATTGTTCTTGCAATTTAAAAGTGTAATATAGTCTTTAGAGTGGTTCTTACCCTACGCTGCTTTTATTTCCAGCTATTGATGCCAAGTTTATCCCGTTGGCGCTTAAAACGCAATCTTTTAACCGCTTTTCCTTGCTTGGCAGGCAGAAAACAGGTATAATTAAATAGATTGACAAGTAAATAGCTTTTTTGCACTGAATTTTTGGTGTTCCAGTCAGAATCGCCAGTTTTGTACCCAAGGAAATGCAGAAAGTTGGTGCCCCTTACTTTCGAGCTAAGGGGCATCACTTGCACGTTCTTTGGGGGTTCTGGCGAACCTTGACTGGGCGTGTGGTAGTGGTGCCCTTTTTTAGTGCACCGGAAATTATTAACAATTTTTTGAGAGGAGAAATGAAGATGACAAAGAAATCAATTCTTGTGTTACTAATAGTAATTCTTGTGGTGATGTCGGGCGGCCAAGAGGTAATGGCTGATTTTCCTATTTGTACGGAACCAAGTGCCCAGAAAGGGCCTGCTATAGACGGCAATATCGTAGTGTGGCAAAACCGGAGCGTATACTACGACATCTATGGCTATGACCTTGATACCGCAACCGAATTTCCTATCTGTACGAATGCTAACGGTCAGTATACACCAGCTATAGACGGCAATATCGTGGTGTGGCAAGACGACCGCAATGGAAACGAGGACATCTATGGCTATAACCTTGATACCGCAACCGAGTTTTCCATTTGTACAGATACAAATAACCAATATTGGCCTGCCATAGACGGCAATATCGTGGTGTGGCGAGACTACCGCAACGGGAATTGGGATATCTATGGCTATAACCTTGATACCACGACCGAATTTCCCATCTGTACAGTTCCAGGTATCCAAGACAACCCTGCCATAGACAACAACATCGTAGTCTGGACAGATTACCGCAATGGAAATGGAGACATCTATGGCTATAACCTCGATACCGCGACCGAATTTCCTATCTGTACAGTTCCAGGTACCCAAGACCACCCTGCCATAGACAACAACATCGTAGTCTGGCAAGATTACCTCCCTCCTGGAGGAGACGAGGACATCTACGGCTATAACCTTGATACCGCAACCGAGTTTCCTATCTGTATGGAACCAAGTCGCCAATATAGGCCTGCCATATACGGCAATATTGTGGTGTGGACAGACCACCGAAGCGGAAACAGGGACATCTACGGCTATGACCTTGATACCGCAACCGAATTTCCTATCTGTACGGATACAGATGAACAGTATACGCCAGACATAGACGGTAACATAGTTGTCTGGATAGATGACCGCAATGGAAACGAGGACATCTACGGCTGCCACTACTACGACACTTGTGGAGCGGTAAAGGTATTAGAGCGAGTTCCACGATATGGCAGCACTCTTGGAGCCACTGGCGTTGACGAAAGCAGCTGCGGTTATAACGACACCTTTGATGTATGGCATTACTATCAGCCGCAGAATGGTGGTAGTGTTACCGTCAGTACAGACGGAAGCACATTCGATACAACGCTTAGTGTCTTTAATGCGTGCGGAGGGGAAGAATTGGCCTGCAATGACGACTACAGTCTCAATAACACACAATCAAAAGTCTCGTTTGATGCCGTGAAAGGCAAGACCTATCATATCCGCATAGCTGGCTTTAATGGCGAGAGAGGCAGTTATGAGTTGCTTATTACGAGAGGAGAATGTATCGCTCCACTGACTATGGACGCTGACGGCGATTGCAAAGTTGATTTTGTGGATTTCGTGGTATTTGCCTCCGAGTGGCTTCACTGCGGCCTCGACGACCAAAATGCGTGCTGGGAATAATCCGAACCTGCCACACTGTTACTGCTCGGCTTGGGTGCGGTGCTTTTAAGAAGAAGAAGCTAAGAGTATTTAGTTCGTGGTTCGTAGTTTCTCTTCTCTGCAAAATCAGCGTAATCTGCGTCTAAAAAATGAAAAGCAAGAAAACAAAATCCGTGAAATCTGTGATTAAAGCTGTTTCTTCAGTTCTTCTGCGTTCTGGATTAACTCTTCCCGGCTTATTTCTTTTTTAGGGGCAAGCTCGAACGTCCATTCATACTCATCGACGACTCTTTCCGGATTGAGCCAGGCAAATAAATCGAACGGAAAGTTATCATACCACGGTGCTTTTAGGTTGCGATGGGTCTTTAACGTTTCATACCCTTCCTTGCTTATTCTCACATCGTAATCGCCGTACCATTCAAACGAGACCGTAACAGGCGAGGCGCCTATTTCCTCATCGTTTAATACGACTAATGCCCCCTGCGGCTGCGTATTGATTGTGAGCTTGCGTTCTACACAGCCGCCGAGAATTATAGCGGCAATTAAGCCGGCGGCCGTTAAAACGACTAAATTGCGTTTTCCCATAACAGATACCCCTATATCATTTAAGCTGTATTAACGGCCCTATTATAATGAGAAAGCAAAAAGATGAAAGGCCAAAGTTCGCTGTCAGAATGTTTTCTATCTGCCGTCCTGCGCCTGATTAATATTTGTCGGCATCAGCGGTTTTCGGCGGATTTGTTAATCTGCCGGGACACATCTGCCATCAGCCCAGGCACGAAGGCACTGGACACTTTCAGCCATTGTTACCGACAACGGCGGAGAAGTTCTCAATGCCGAGAGTAGACGATTTGTATCCAGGTCTGTTTTGTTTGCATACGCTCCGTGCAGGGCTGATATGACCGCCTGTTCTATTTCAGAGCCGCTGTAACCTTCTGATGTCTCGGCCAATGCCTCCAGGTCAAATTGCCCCGGGTCACGCTGACGTTTCTTTAGATGAATGGCGAATATCTCCTTCCGCACAGTCTCGCTGGGCAGGTCAACGAAGAATATTTCGTCGAATCGGCCTTTGCGAAGAAGTTCGGGCGGCAGCGCTTCAATGTCATTGGCCGTAGCAATGACGAATACCGGCTCTTCGTGCTCCTGCATCCACGTCAACAACGTGCCGAACATCCTCTTGGACAGGCCCCCATCGGTACTTTGACTGGCAGCGGAGGCGAAGCCTTTTTCGATTTCATCTATCCACAGGACTACCGGTGACATCGCCTCGGTTTGCCGCAGTGCCTCGCGGAGGTTGCGTTCGGATTCACCAATATAGCTGGCGAATAAAGCGCCCGGGTCCATTTTCAAGAGCGGCTGATGCCAGGCGGTTGCTATCGCTTTGGCACAGAGACTTTTTCCGGCGCCCTGAACGCCGAGCATAAGCACACCTCTGGGAGCTCTAAGACCGAAATCTTCGGCCTTCGAGCCGAAAGCGTCCTTACGCTCTGCCAGCCATTTTTTTAATCGCCTCATACCGCCGATTTCGCTCAAGTCGAGCGGCGTCTGGATATACTCAAGCAAACCACCATGTTGAATCATCCGCCGCTTACTCGCAATTACGACGTTTATATCGTTATCGTCGAAGCGCCTGTCCTCAGCAACAGTGTCAATGATAATGCGTTCAGCCTGCCGGCGCGTCAGCCCGCGAAGATTGCGAACGATTGTGTCCAGACCCCTCTGGGTAATGCCGACTTCGATCGGTTTCTTGCGGTGGAAGCGCCGCAGTGTCCTGCGGATAATACCTTGTAATTCCTCTTTGTCCGGAAAAGAAATTTCAAAAGGCCTTATATAAGATTTCACAACATCGGGCAACTTGTCCTCACCGTCAATCATCACGAGTGTGCTGCCATTTTTCTCGAAACGCTCAATAATGTCACGCAAAGCCCGCAGCGCCAGTCCGCCCTTAAGATGTTCAGCGAGGTCGAGAGTTACACAAATGGAGCCTTCCTTTGTACCGGCAAGGTTGCAAAGCCCGACGGCGGGTGCTTCAGTATCAGCTACGAAAGGGCTCTCGGCCAGCAGCCCGTCTCTGACACCGCCGGCAACGGACCATATCCACACATCACGGTTCAGACCAAGTGCCGCCTGCCGTACGATTTCCAGTGCGTACTGTTCTTCGTAGGTAACGATGGATATGCAGCAGTAGTCGCCGATGATGAGTTGTTCGAATCGCTCTATATCATCCATTGAATATTGCCTCACGCAGTTATATAGTTAAGACTGCGCTCTCGCCTAACACTCTGACGTAATGACCGCAAGCCCTTCCCCCCGTAACGAATTCTCTTATACTTTTTACGCAAAACTGCGAAGCAGCAAATCAAAAATAATCAATTATCAATAATCAGTAATCAATTACTTCTTGGGCCCTACAAACTCGATAAAGTTCCCGTCCGGGTCTTTCACCAGGGTCAGATAGTTATTGCCGCCGAGGTCGTACGGTTCTTTGACCGGGACCGCCCCGGCTTTCCGTGCTCGCTCCACCGATGCGGTCGTATCCGAGACCCATATCGTCAGGTAGCTGAACCCCAGGCTTGAGTGAATAAACCGGTTATCAATCGTCGACCCGGGTCTATATGGAAACTCCATTAGTTTGATTTTGGTAGCGGTCGGCTCTTCGCCTAACACCATCACCCTTACGTGGAACGGCTGGTAATTAGTCAGCCCTGAACCAGCTCCCATTTCCGCTGAGACATCGAAACCCGGCACCTCGGTAAATCCCAGTGCGTTTTTGTAAAACTCCGTTGCTTTTTCCACATCGCTTACCACGATTCCCACGTCGATTGTGGTGCGGTCGAATTCACCTTTTACCTCGCCCGGCGATGCGCATCCGCCGAAGAATAAGACTGCCGTTAAGAGTGCAGCCGATAGAACCAACAAATTGTATTTTCCCATACCATATCTCCTTAAATCAACCTCACGCCTCTATTATAAAGAAAATGCAGACAGACAAAAGCAGAAAAGCTGCCGACCGGAATTTTTAACCGTAAGCGGCTGTTATCCGCGTTCACTTATGTCGCGTTTTGCCGCTGCCAGCCATTTCGGGTTGACCGTTACGCCCCAGCCGGGCCCGTCTGGAATAGCCACCCGCCCGTCCCGTACTTCCAGTGCAGGGTGATACAGGTCTTTGGTCCAGTTTGCCGGCTCGATGGAAAACTCCAGATGAGGCCCGGCGTTAGGTATCGCACCGAGCAGATGCAGCGTGAAAACGGTAACCATCGCCAGGTTGGCCGAATGAGGCACAACCGGCATCTTTGCTTCAGCGGCCATCGCAGCGACTCGCAGGGCCCGCGTCAATCCGCCGACATAGCAGATGTCCGGCTGGACGATATCGACGGCACGCATACGTATCATTCGCCGCCACTGGGCCAGGTCGTTGTCCTGCTCTCCGCCGGCCACGGGGACATTAATCGCCGCCGTCACCCTGGCCGTCCATTCCAGCTCCCAGTACGGGCAGGGCTCCTCTAAGTGACAGACATTGTTATCTTCCAGCATCCTGCCGACCTCTATCGCCCTGGGCGGCGTATAGCAGCTATTGGCGTCCACCAGCAGCGAAACGTCATCGCCGATGGCCTTACGGACAGCCGGGACAAGCGCCTCGGTTCGTCCGGGCCATTGGTCCTCATCGTGCCCGCATACCTTCCCGATGCGAATCTTGAATGCACGGAAGCCCTTGGTGTCCCTGAGACGCACCAGCCGATTCGCTTCGTCTGCCGGCTTGATGTCCCGCCTCATACTCGAGCCGTATGCACGGATGGGCCGGGGTTTGCCACCAAGCAGCTCACAAACGCTTCTTTTTTCGCGCTTGCCGTAAAGGTCCCATAGTGCGGTATCCAGGCCGGCTAAGGCCCGGCAAACGTACGACCAGGGATACTTATAGTTCGCCTCGATACACCGGTCCACGATAGCGTCGATGTCGGCCGGGTCCTTGCCGAGCGCGTGCCTCGCTATCTTGCGGTGCATAATCATCGCGGAGATGTCGGCATCATACGTGGATATCTGGCCGTAACCCTCCGCTCCGTCGTCGGTGCGAATGCGGACCATACTTACATTGCCCCGGGTGAAGGTTTCGATGCTCTTAATTTTCAGACCTCTCTTCATACCGATTACCTTGTGCCCGCTTTTTAACCTGCTGCGACTTTGGGCCCGGCCTTTCTCCGCCTTTGCTAACTGGCTTGACGTTACCCCCAACACAGCAACAGCTTTAAGGAAATCTCGCCGACTGTTCTTCATTGCTTATTCTCCTGTTTATATAAGCCCCCATTCAACGCCTTTTCAGATACGAACTATATCCGCATATCAGGTATAAATCAAATGAAACACGCTTGATTTTGTTGATGAGGAACAGATTTACCGCAGCTCGACGGGGCACGGAGCAAGGCCGATTTGCGAATGCCCCCTGCTAATGATGAATTACTTCGGCAGCTAAATTAACACAATGTTAAACCTTCCAACCCGTAGCTGGAAACCAAATAGCCAGCACCTGACGATCGGACCGTAGTTGGCTTATCTTTTCTTAACCACCAGGCAATCGGCCATCATATCGTGCAGGGCTTGTTTCTTCCTGGTAAAGCCGGCCATAATAAAGCCGATGCGCAATATTATGCGGGAGATGATTTTGGCGAAATGCCTGCCGGTCGCGCGACCAAAGCTAATTCTCTGACCGTTCGCGTCGGTAACAACAATCCGCAAAGCTATCTTACCGAGTGTCGCCTGCTTTGCGCTGCTTTCCATCAGGGCAAAGTAAAGCCAGCAGATGACAGTGTTGGAAATAATAAGGCTGAGAATAATCACACCGAATCCCGCTCCGAGTCCCACTAAAACGAGGGCTGGTGGTTCCTCTCCCGACTGTATCGGCCCTGCATTAGCTATCGCGCAGACCATTACGAATAGGCCGATGAAAATGAAATACAGTATCCCCATGACGGACGAAATCAGTAGTGCATCAATTAGAAATGCAGCGAACCGCCGCCAGAAACCTGCATAAACGACACTGCTCTCAACGTCAACGCCTTGTGTTTTCATATCAAACCTCCTGAATTATTTATATCGATTACCTTATAAGTAGTATAGCAGCATAAATCTCCGCACACAAGACTTTTCTAACAGGGTTGACAGCGGTGGTTCTGAGCGTTAAGTTATTGCCAAATTCAAAGTCTTGTTTTAAGATGTTTTCATTATGAAGGTTTTACTGAGCTGGTTGAATGACTATATAGAGATTGGCCGTCCTGTCGAGGAAATCGCTGAGATTTTGAGCGATTTGGGACTGCCTTGCGAAGGAATACAATATCTCGATGACGATGCCGTAATCGATGTTGAGGTAACCAGCAATCGCGGTGATTGTTTGAGCCATATCGGTATTGCCCGTGAGCTGGCCGCTGCAACGGGCAAAGAATTAAAGCTCCCGGCGGTTAAGCTAAATGAATCGAACAAAGACGTTACGGAATTTGCCGGCGTTGAGATTATCGAGCCGGATTTGTGCGGTCGATATACCGCCCGGATTATTGGGGGCGTCAAAGTTGGGCCGTCGCCGGATTGGCTCAAGAAGCGGCTCGAAGCCGTTGGGCTGCGGAGCGTCAATAATGTGGTTGACGCAGCGAACTATGCGATGATGGAGACCGGTCAGCCACCGCACGCCTTCGATTATGCCAGAATTGCAGAGGGCAAAATAATTGTCAGAAAAGCCGCTGCCGGCGAACGTCTAATCAGTATCGATGACACAACGTGTGAGCTGAATACTAATATGCTGGTCATTGCCGATGCACGAGGGGCTGTGGCCATAGCCGGCGTTATGGGTGGCCTGCATACCGAGGTGAGCAAAACTACAGCGACAATTCTTCTGGAGGATGCGTACTTTGACCCGGTGAGCATACGTAAAACCTCTCGCAGGCTTGGTCTGCCCTCAGAGGCGGCTTTTCGATTCGAACGAACCGTGGATATTGAGATGGTGGACTGGGCCTCCAAAAGGACTGCACAATTAATCACTCAGGCGGCAGGCGGTAAAGTGGCCAGAGGTGTGCTTGATATTTATCCTAAAAAGCCAACGCAGAAGGAAGTGACATTACGGCTTTTGCGTCTGAGCAACCTGCTTGGTATTGAGATACCATCCGAAGAAGTGGTAAGAATTCTGTCAGCGTTAAGTTTCGGGCTGCAGCACAAGGATGATTTGATAGTTTGCTCAGTGCCTTCGTGGCGCAGCGACATTTACCGTGAGGTTGACGTAATCGAAGAGGTCGCACGGGTGTATGGCTATAGTAAAATACCGACAGAGCAGAAAATTAGAATCGAAGTAGTGCCGGTCGATGCTCGGCAGAAATCGGTTAAATCGATTGGAGCGTATCTTAACAGTTGCGGCTTTTACGAAACGATTAACGTAGGTTTTGTTGACCATTCCGTTGCTGAGCTTTTTACAGGCCGGGACGCCAACGAGCATTTGGGGGTAAGAGACGTATCCAGAAAAAGCGCGAATCTGCTTCGCCAGACTCTTATTGGCTCTTTGTTGGGGGTTCTAAAAACCAACCTTAACGCCGGGAACTTACCGTGCAGGATATTTGAGATTGCCGATACTTTTGTGCCGGCGGGCGAGCAGGCCGGTACTCTGCCGATTGAAATGGCTAAACTGGCTCTGGTCTGTGATAGTAACTTCAGAGATTTACGGGGCGTGATTGAAGGACTAATAAAAAGTATTGACAGAGACGCCCGAATTGTTTTTGCCCCTGCGGACCTTGTCTGGGCGCAAACCGGTGCGCAGGTCATCGTAAACGGCAAGGTAATCGGCACGGCAGGGATTGTTTCAAAGGCGGTGATACAAAAATTTGATTTCAAAGACCTTTCCCCTGCCGCCGCGGAGCTGGATTTTGAGCAGCTTTCAGCTTTGCAGCGCGGCGCCGTAAAGGTCAAACCCATTCCAAGATTCCCGGCAATACAGCGCGACCTTTCGATTATTGTCGATGAGAATATTCGCTGGGCTGACATTGTTGAGGCGGTGAGCAAAAAGGCCTCTGGTGAACTTGAGGATATTCAGTTTGTCGGAATATACCGTGGCAAGGGTATTCCCGCCGGCAGAAAGAGTGTTACACTTTCAGCGCGGTTCAGGGACGAAGACGGCACATTGACTCACGAGACCGTTGACCGCCTCCAGGCCGACATTGTAGAGGGCCTCACTAAGTCTGTCGGCGCAGAACTGCGAACCGTCTGATTCGTATTGCGTTTGTCAATAGTAAATACCACTTGCTTTTTTATGAATTTCTGTCGCTCGTTCTCATTTGTCGTTTTTACTAACTTCTCATCTGCGAGCCAGAGTTCCTCAAGCCGCTTTATTATCTCTTCAACATCAAGCGGCTTAAACTGGGTTCGCGGTTATTTCGCTGCCGTTAGGTGTTCGCTCTCTCATCGGGATTCACCGCTAAAGTGGTGGCGGCGCGGGCGGTTAAAACCACCACGTGGGCCTGTCGGGTCTCTGGGGTGAATCAAGCAGCTCACGCCAGGCCTCGTCAGTAAGTCTATCGCTCATAGGATGCTTGAACTCGTAGTACGAAAGCACCGGGCCTGCCGAAAGGACAATCGAGCCGTCAGGAATGGGACACGCCACGATAATCAGGTCCACATATCCCACGCCTTCCTCGACGACTTGTTCTTCCCAGGAGTAGGTATGAACGTCCGCCACGAGTGTTGTCTTGACGCCTTTTTCCTCAACCCCGATGACGGCCCCTTCGAGCGTCTCGCCGAACCCCATAATATACTCGTAGTCGTCGTTCGACAGCGTTTGATTCATCAGCTCTTTATTGCTGATTTCAATCAATCGGCTGAGTATGTTCTCGAGGTTTACGAGCCGCTCGGTCGCCTGAGCCGACAGCACATCAAGGCTGCTCAGGCCCTGCCGGGTCATTCGGGTCAGCGCCAGCAACCGCCCGTAGAATTCAGGCACCGGCTCAACATAGCCGGTCACATCGGGGGGAGGAGGAGGTGGAGGACCCGTAGTGGGCGGCGTGTAGCTCTGTTTCGCGTAGAGGATGGTGTCGTGCCGCAGTTCCGTCCACGATGCCAGGGCTGCATTGAGCTCTTTCTTCTCCCAGGCCTGCGTCCGCATAAAGTTCGGGTATCCTTCGCCGAATTCATCTATCAGTGCGCGGAGCGAATATAACCAGCCCCAATAGAGGTTCCGGTTCCAATCAGAGATATCGAATGTGTCGAACTCGGCCTTGAGTTCGTTGAATCGCAGGGCGTAGTCGACGTAGTCTGTATCACCCTCTGCAGCGAGGATGGTTTCGGCGCGAGCTGAGCCCAAAATGGCCATAACATCCAGCCCGCGCGGATAACATCGTTGTGGGCCTATCGGCGTGTTTCCGTATGAGAACGGTATGGGATTTCCGTCGCCGGTGTAGTCGAGCACCTTCGGAGTTACCAACTGCTGGAACATATACGAATCCGGAATGAACCGCTGCCCCATAAACCGCATCCCTTTAGTCTTGTCGAGCACCTCGTCGAGCGACTGCGGCGTGATGGGCAATGGCACCCATATGTTGCCTGTGCCGCCGTTAATCTTCGGCGACCGCAGCAGAGCCAGCTCGACCTTCAGTGCGAAGAAGTTGTCTTCATTCTCCAGGTCGGTCGGTACAAAGCTGCTGCCGAAAACCTTATTCAGCGCGCCGAGATACTCATAGGGCGTAAGGTCGTCGGCCAACCCCACGTAGAAGGACGTAACGGCGTACAACCGGTCCCAAACGTCGCGCCCGCTCCGTGCACCCACCTTTACTTCCTCAATTGACGTTGCCAGCAGTACCGCTTGCATAGTCTGCACCTTCGCATCGTACACGCTGATAAGGGCTTCGCCCATCGGTCCCCAACTCTCGGCGCCTTTCAGGAGGAACGCCATCCGCCCGTACCACATTAACGTTCTGAAATACCGCTTCAACTCTTCGCTCCGGGTGTAATGGCCCCTCGGCACATACTGCGAGTAGTCTTCCAGGTATATAAAAATGTCGCTCGGCGCAAACCCCTCGTGCGCATCTATCTTAGCCAGCTCGCTCGCGACTACATCGCTCACAAGTTGCGGCACTTCGGCATTTGGGTCGATTAGCTTTTGCGCCACGGCAAGGTATGCTACGTTACGCCGCGCCGCTTCTTTCAGGTCGCCCGTATATTCTTCGTACAGGCCCAGCGCACCATCCAGCAGCACTGCCGTCAGCTCATTGATATCGGAAACAAACTCGCGCTCCTCGACGTCCTTCAATGTTTCATCAAACTGGACATGATAAAGGTGCAGCAGCGTGTCTGCCGTGACGAACAATGGCACATCCATCTTGCGCAGGTACTCGTATGGTTTCACAATGTCGTTAGAATCGTGGAAGTCGTATTCCATGACGGCAAAGCCGTTTTGTTCGAGTAGCGGTGCGACGCTGCTCAGGCCGAACTTGGAATCCATATCAGCGTAATTCCCGACGGCCCCCAGGTTTAGCGGAAGAGAATAGCCCGGAGCGCTCGGCTCGACGAGGTTGTCATACGGGACGTAGTACCTGGCTAACCCCGGCTTGCCAGGCTCGTCTCCTTCGCCTTTCAGCCAATTGTCGGCAAAAATGGCAAAATCAGCGAAATTGATCAGGTGGTTTTCGTCGATGTCGGTTCCGCCGCACCAGCAGGGCCCTTTGCATTCGGTAGTCAGCCAGCGAGCAGCGAACACGCACAGGTCGTTTATATCGTAATCTCCATCGAAGTCGAAATCGCCTGTTTTAAGATTTTCGCACTCGTCGGGCACCCCGTTGTTGTTCCAGTCCCTGCTGGTCGGCTCAGGTGTCTGGTTCAGCAATACTGAGACTGTATTGCTAGCATATGCGTTTGCAATTACCAAGTCTGATAGTGAATCGTTGTTGAGGTCGGCAGTTGTGATTTCCCCCAGAAAATCATTGAGCATTTGGACGCCTCGCCCGTGCCGGAAGCTACCATCACCCTGATTCAACAGTATTGATACAAGACCATCATTGGGATCTAAAGTTAAGTCGTAGTAATCCCTGCTGGCAATCGCGAGGTCGAGATCGCCGTCGTCATCCAAATCTGGGGCGATTATGCAGCTTGGCTCAGGTCTCACCCCATATTTTGGACCCGGAGTGAACGTGCCGGTGCCGTCATTGCGCAATATTAGTGCGATGTTAAGACCGGTATCTGCCACTGCCAGGTCGAGGTCGCCATCAGTGTCGAAATCACCGCAGGTAACGAATTCAGGCCATTGCCCCACGTCGTAATATATCGCAGGGGCGAAGGTGCCGTTGCCATTATTCAGCAGTATCGCTAACGAGTACACAGCTCCGACGGCAAGGTCAGCTTTTGTATCACCATTAAAGTCACCGTAGGTTATGGAACTTGGGTACTTTCCCACAGTGTAATTGGCCGCTCGGACGAAGGTGCCGTTACCGTTATTAAATAACAAGGAAACACTTTGGTCCCATTTGTTCACAACCATCAGGTCGAGGTTGCTATCGCCGTTGAGGTCGGCGGTCTTTATGGAGCAGGGGCCATCTCCGGCGGTGTAGTCGGTCCTGGATGCGAAAGTGCCGTCGCCGTTATTCAATAGCACCGAGATGTTGTCGGAGTGGTCATTGGCCAGCGCAAGATCCACATCGCCATCTCCGTCAAAGTCGCCGGCCGTGACAGCAACGGGGAAATCGCCCACACTGTAGTCGACCGCTGAGGTAAATGTGCCATCACCATTATTCATCAGTACTGAGATGTTATCAGAGTTGGTATTGGTAACGGCCAGGTCAGCTGTTGAGTCGCCGTTTAAGTCTGCACAAGCCACCGCGGAGGGCCTGTCTCCAACAGTATAGTCAAGACGGTTCGAAAAATCCACCACTGGGGATAGGTCTTCGCCATCAGGAATGCCGTTGCCGTTGCAGTCGTTGCCGGCTGGGCCTCTGACCAGAGAAACAATTAAATCGTGTACGATAGGTCCGAAGTATGACTGGACGGTCAGCGTCAAGTGGTATCCATCCACCTGATAGGCGTGGGGTACATCGTCCAGCCAGACGCCTGCCACGGTAAAGCCGACAGGAAGCAGGATGTCAAAGTGAGCTGTGGTCGTTTTCTCATAAGTGGGAAAATACTTGCCCGTGCCTAACGCATAGAAGAAGATGAACTCATTTGGCCGTTCGATAAGGTCGTGTTCATAATCAACGCGGAAGACTGCGCCGTTTAGCGGGAACGGTCCCTGCCACTCGATCATGGGTATTGTTGGCATCTCCGGCAGGATGGTCGGATACTCTTCGCTGCTCCACGTCCAGGCCAATTCGACATTATCCTGCCAGACGCCTATATTATTCGCGTCGGGAGGTACCGGAAACAGCATCGCAATGACATCATTGGGGATGTACGTGAAGGTGAAGTCACCGGTGAAGACGGCGTGAAGGTCATTGCCGTCCCGCTGGATCTCCACATACATCTGTTCTAAGGGCATACTTGCCGGCGGTGGCCACGGAATCGGGTTAGCTGATGCGAGAGTAGTAGTTGCCAAAATGGCAGCCAGGATAACAGGTAGGCTTTTCCGTTTCATTTTTTTACTCCTTCGAATAATATATGATAAATATATTATAACAGCATAAGGCACGCACTTATACCCGATTTGTGTAAATTGAGTGTGTTTTGTGCTTCCTGAAGCCAAACTAAGTTCCAAAATTGCGGATTTGATGCCCATTTTATTTTTCTTCTCTACGGCCTAATCGATAGATGCAATACATTGATAATAGAGATAACCGTTAGCTTTCGAAGGCAGGGTCGGTATGAATGTGAAGTAAATAGAGTTTATGATGGCAAACAAAAATATTATAATGTTTTTTTGATCCTGCCTTCACATCTTAACTACAAAAAATTATAACACAAAAGCAATTGGTGTTGCAAGAAATTTTCCCAATTTTTTGCAATTTTTTTTGGGTTTTTCCGAAAGAATTTATAGTCGATTCGCGAATTGCCCTCACGAATGACCAATAGCAGCAGATAAACCCGCTCTGAAGACGGGGCCTGAGTATCTATATGGGTTATCTACAGACGTCAAGCGTGCCCATTTTAATTTTTGAATCTGAATTTCGCTTCAGAAAAAGCCCTTAAAGAGCCGAAAAACCAATAAATAGGGTAAAACTGAAGATTTTAATAAAGCGCCTGAATTTGCCGGTATTCTATTGACTTTTGCCCCTGGATATGGTACAAAAGTATTGCAGGCTGACCCCTGCGGTGTTGGTATAGAAAGCGCTATTTGAAAAAACCGATAGACCCAACTCAGGGAAATCAGGCCTTGATGGATCGGAAATGCCTACTCGATAGGACTTTCGGACACAAGCAACGGTTACCCACCTGGAAATAATGGGTTTTTCTTCAAAAGCTTTCTTACCGCATCGGTGGAGGAAAGCCGGCAATTTATAAAAGGCCTGTTTCGTACAGGCCTTTTTTTATTTTTGGGGTTTTTGCCCGCAAAAGGGGGCTAAATATCGGACTATCAAAATTTTCCAAACTTGGCATTTGCTTTGTTTTTTGCAGTTAAGCTAAAGAATAGATTTGTCGATTAAACAAGGGCCGATGAAGAATTATTTCTTCGCTTAAATTGTTATTGTTTGTTGTCAAGAGACTTACGGAGAGTCAAAAATGCCAAAGGTGCGTAACTTTATGGTCCTGCCGGCACTGCCGGATTCCCTGAAAGGTCTTGAGACTATTGCCGGGAATATGTTTTGGTCCTGGAACCCGTACTTTGTAGAGCTGTTCAAACGTATCGACAGTAATTTATGGACGGCTTGTGGGCATAATCCGGTCAAACTTCTGGGCAATGTCTCACAGGAGCAATTAGAGGCTCTGGCTGAAAACCAGGGTTTCCTCTGTGAGCTGCAGCGAGCCGTGGAAAAGCTGAAAGCATATCTTGATGGGCCAACCTGGTTTGAAAAGGTTTCTTCAAAAGGTACCAAGCCGATTATTGCGTATTTTAGTGCCGAGTTTGGGATACATGAATGCCTGCCCCTTTATGCCGGCGGCCTGGGAATTCTGGCAGGAGACCACTTGAAAAGTGCTTCGGACCTCGGTGTTCCATTAGTTGGGCTTGGCCTTCTGTATCAAAAAGGTTATTTCCGCCAGTATTTGAACATCGATGGTTGGCAGCAGGAGGTATATACCGAGAATGATTTCTATAATATGCCTATCGAGCTGGTTCGCAAAAAGAGCGGCCGGCCGTTGACCATTAGCGTTGAATATCCAGGCAGATGTGTAACAGCGCAAATTTGGTGCGCTTCCGTTGGCAGGATAAAATTATATCTGCTGGATACGAACGTGTCTGCAAATTCCTCGACGGACCGTATGATTACCGCCAGTCTTTATGGCGGAGACAATGAGATGCGAATTCGCCAGGAGATTATGCTGGGCATTGGCGGCTTAAAGGCACTAACAGCTATGGATATTACACCTGCTGTCTGCCATATGAACGAAGGACACGCTGCTTTTATGGCACTGGAACGAATCCGAGAATTGCGAAGCGCCAAGAATATGACTTTTGATGAGGCCCTGGAAGCTACAAGGTCAGGCAATATTTTTACGATGCATACCTCTGTAAAAGCCGGGCTTGATGAGTTCCCCGTGGAGCTGATGGACAAATATTTCGGTAGTTTCTTCCCCGCCCTCGGCATAAATAGAGAGCGGTTTTTAGCACTGGGCAGAATACTTCCTGACGACGATGCCGAGTCATTTAAAATGACAATTTTAGGCTTAAGGCTGAGCAGCTATATAAACGGCGTGAGTAGATTGCACGGGCAAATATCACGAGAGATGTGGTCGAGTCTCTGGCCCGGCGTTCCCGTTAGTGAAGTGCCCGTAATAGCGATTACAAACGGTGTCCACATCAAAAACTGGTTATCGGATGAGATGGGCTCTTTATATGAAAGATACCTTGGGCCCAATTGGACGGATGAAACCGTCAGTGAGTCGGTTTGGAATAACATCGACCAAATTCCTGACGAGGAATTATGGCAGACACATCAGCGATGTAAAGAGCGTTTGGTTGTTTTTGCACGCAACCGCCTTAAGGCACAGATGCAGCGGCGGGGTACTTACCATACTGAATTGAACCGGGCTGAGGAGGTGCTCGACCCGGAGGCACTTACCATTGGTTTTGCCAGAAGATTTGCGGGCTATAAAAGGGGCAATTTGCTGCTTAAGGACGAGGAGCGGCTCGCAAAGCTGCTCAGTGACCCCGACAGGCCTGTGCAGATTGTTTTTGCAGGCAAGGCCCACCCAAGAGATACAGAGGGCAAGGACATTATACGTCAGATTATTCACTTTGCCACACAGTACGATTTGAGACGACACATTGTATTTCTGGAAGACTATGATATTGATGTGGCGAGGGCCTTGGTCCGAGGCGTCGATATCTGGCTTAGTAATCCTCGAAGACCGATGGAGGCAAGCAGCACAAGCGGTATGAAAGCGGCGATTAACGGCGCTTTGAATATGAGCACCCTCGATGGCTGGTGGTGTGAGGGTTACACACCTGAGGTGGGATGGGTCATTGGTGCAGGCGAAAGCTATAAGAATGCCGATTATCAGGATATGGTCGAGTCGCAGGCGATTTATAATATGCTCGAAAACGAGGTTGTGCCGTTGTTTTACACTCGCTCGGCCGACAATTTGCCGCGGGCCTGGATACGCAGAGTAAAAAATTCTATCAAGTCGATAACGCCGCGGTTCAACAC
Organism: Phycisphaerae bacterium; assembly: GCA_030601745.1. Taxonomy (GTDB): domain Bacteria; phylum Planctomycetota; class Phycisphaerae; order Sedimentisphaerales; family Anaerobacaceae; genus JAUVYQ01. Next base: position 33,587 of record JAUWBI010000001.1, on the reverse strand, counting down.
GCATAGAATGGTTGGTGAGTACACGCGAAGGTTTTATAATCCGGCTGCCGCCAAATGGCGATATTTGACTGCGGAAGCTATGGCCAGGGCAAAAGCACTTTCGATGTGGAAATCCAATATGAAAAAGGCCTGGCCCGAGTTTGCCATCAAAGATGTCCAGATACAGGTTAAAAACGCAGAAAAAAGCCGGCAGCTAAACCCCAAACAACCTCAGCTTAAGATTGGCTCGCAGTTGAGCGTCAGGGCCTTGGTTAAGCTCGGCAAGGTCGGCCCGGATGATGTTTCAGTTGAGCTTTATCACGGGCCCGTGGATACCTGGGGCAATATTAAGGACGGCTCGACTGTAAGAATGGATTATAAAGAGACGTCAGGGCACGATGGGGAGCATTGGTTTGTTGGCCTGATACCCTGCGGAGCACCCGGCCGCCGAGGCGTCGCTGTGCGGCTCTTACCCAGGCACGACGACCTGGTTAACCCTTATGAGCTGGGCCTCATTCTCTGGGAAACACCGCAGCCAAAAAAAGCCGTCGCAGCCGCTACTTAATCGTATTATCTTTAACCCGGATATTTCACTGGATTTTGCAAGCGTACTATCTGTGGCCTATGCCTACCCCCGTTCTTACCGTATCTTCGATTCCGTATTTAGTGCCGAAAGTGCACCATAGGCGGGCCAACAAGAAATCCTTGCGCTTGAAAATATATCAAAAATCTGTTAAGCTATTTGTTACAGCATTTCCCGGATGGTATGGAAAAGCGTTACTCTCAATAATAGACGGTCAGCTACGGAGACCAGTTCCAGCCGAACGTGGTAAAATCGAGGAAGTTAACTGTCCTGTCCCCGCCTTTTGGGTCAACATCTGCAGACAACTCTCCGGTTACCAGCCATTGGTCAGTAAAAACATCAAGATCAGCCAGGTCTATATCGCCGTCGCGGTCAAAGTCGCAGACAAATGGCAAATAGTACGGCACCACGCTCACATCGGTCGTGAACTTGTACGGATCGGCCCCGCCGCTGGCATAGACCAGCTCTACGAAGAATGCCGTCCACCCCGTCGGCGGCTTGGATACCTGGCCGATGTACGTCCCGCCGCCCTCATCGCTCAGGGCCGAGCTGGTCCATACGGGCGTTGGCGCCGGGTGCCCCTGCGCTGGGTAAGGGTTCTTGCGGAAATCCCGCGCCGTCAGGTTCGTCGCCTGCCACAGATTAACCTCGCTCGGCGGAGCAAGCGGGTTCGTCTGCACCCGCATCGAATCGTCGCCCTCCAACGTCCACGAAAACTGCGGCCGAGACCACCCGTCCACCACCGACTCGTAGAACGCCAGCAGAGAGTTCCACGAATCCGAGCCGCCGAGGCCGTGGTCCGTATTCGGCACATAGCGAAGGTACTTCTCACCCGGCAGGTCGTCGAAATAAAACTGCGACGAGTCCGGCAGGAAAAAGTCATCCCCCGATGAATTGACCATGAACTTCGGCATCGTGTACCGGGACCGATACGAATACGGATCCGTAATCGCCATCAGCGCCTCCATCTCCGGCGTGGCGAACCAATCCATGATGCCCATGTCCTCATAGTCATGCACTGCCGCAGCCCAAAAACCTAACACCGCCCAGTGGTGGTTAAACGAAACTTCCACGTTGAGCAGGTCGATCACTATCGGCACAATCGCCACCACTCGTTTGTCCACCGCCCCCGTCGTCCAGGTCGTCCACCCCCGCTTCGACCCCCCGGCCACCACAAACTCGTTTATCGTCAACGACCCGCCCGCGGGTGTCGCGCAGAACTCCTGCACGGCGTCCATCGCCCGCACCACCGACTTCGTCATCGGCAGCCGCGTCACCCAGATTTCCTCCCCGGTCGTCAGGAACTTGTCCCAATTATAAGCAATCAACGCGTCTTCCCGCCGGGGTACGTCCCCGGTAAACGTCAGAGGCTGGTTCGGCACCATCCGCACCTCCGCCACCACCGTGTTCGTCGTCGTTGCTATCGACGCCAGCGTCGAGTCCACCGACGTCGGCGGTGACCCACCGTTGTTGCCCCCGCCAATCTCAAGGAACGCCATCGTGCTGCTGACCGTGTTCGGCTTGATAACCGTCAACCAGTGCTGCCACTGCGTCCGGTTCACCTCTGCCGAAGTCAGCCAGGTTTGAGAGGTCATATCCAACACGTAGGCCGTGTACCCCGAACCGCCAATGGTGCCAACCTGGCTCCACGTGTAGCTGTCGTCCGGCGCCGCCACGTACGAATCCAAAGCCGTCAACCCCTCCGGCGTGCTCAGATCAAAGTGAACGAACCCTTGATCGGGGGCCGGGGCTAAACCCTCCGCGTAGGCGACCCAGAACTCTCCCGCCGTTGCGTCATACACCACACTCAGCAACGTGCCCCCGCCGGCGTCTTGTATGATATCTGCGATCTCGAGCGAGCGCGTCGAATCAATGTTTCCGTACCGCGCGTTAATCGCGCTATAGAACTCCTCGTTGCGACTCCCATTGTGCCGTGTCCAGTACACGACATCGACGAGCGGATTATGAAACGGCGCCAGACCCTCCTCATCAAAACAAGGATGGGGGTCAATCGATTGGTTGTCGGCATAGATGTCGCAGCGAGTGTTGCTGGTCAGCAACAACCTGCCGGTTATTTCAGCCCCGTCCGGGCCGCTGAGGCCGTAATGGTAGTTGTTGGTTCGGGTCGCGTTCTGAACTCGGGTTAGCGCTTCAGCCAACGTCGTATCGTGATACAGGATGTCGCGCAGCAGGAACGGAAAGGGAATTCCGTTCAGCGTTTCAGGGTCGCAGAAATATCCCATAATCTCGCTTTGGGTGATGCCGTTCTCGCTGATCCCGCCACCGGCCACGCCTATCAACCCCGCAAACCCGATGACGGCATGGACGTGACCATCGTCCGGCTCGAAAACGGCCACCACAGGATAATCCTGAATCCCCGTATCCATGTTCCAGTCCAGGTTGCGCAACTGATACAGGTGGCCGTCCACCGTCGCGTTACCCCAGGCGGCAAACAGCGAACAACCGCGTTCGGATATGTCCGGAAGCACGTGCATTTTCTGCAGCTCCTCGAACGTGACTTCCGGATGCCCTCCGTCCTCGCATCCGTCCGCCATTCCCTGCAGCTCCGCTTCATACGCCGCTGTATCGAAATACGCTGGATTCCACATCGCCGCGATCGCCGCAGCATATTCCGCCTCGCTGTAGCCAGCCACAGCCGACAGGCTCGCCCAGCAGGCCGAAATCTCGTCAGCCAACAGACGCCCGTACCAGTAGCCCATCTGGTACCGCGTCCCACCGACCTTCACAAGCGTAATTTCATCCGTGCCTGCTCCGACGGTCTCGCGGGTGCCATACCCGCCCGCCTGCGCTTCGGCCCAACCAAACGCTGCTGCCAGGAGTATTGCCAGAAACACACCCATCCGCGATGCGCCGTTCATAGCCTTTACTGTTCTTTGCATTCGCATTTTTGCTCTCCTTTCCAAACGGTATTGAAAAACATTGCTCTCAATAATCCGGGATTTCCCATATAACCACGTAAATCCTTGCTCAGCTACGCTGCTTAGCCTCTTTTCTAATAGAATATCAAATACATCTTAAAAATTCAAGCTTCTTCTTGGCTGCTTCTCGTAAGTTTATCGTCCAGAAAAGTAACAAAAACACGAATTTGGCAGCTGATTATCGTTTCTTTGACATACCTCAACCAGTGTCCCCGTCTGAATATCACATACCTTGAATGCTTCACCACTTTGGCACCGGTCTTTATCAATTTTACTTGGAGTGTCCTAAGCGACCGGTCCTTTATCTTCTTCGGCAACGATGCGATTGAATTGGCCTACCAGGGAGCGCCACACGACGTTATAGGCCAAATCGGTTTCGATACAGGCTTTAATGGCTGGGGAAGCGGTGGTACTACAACCACTGACCACACCCTGCGCCGCAAGTGTTCGGTTACAACCGGCGATTGGAATGACTACGATAGCTTTGACCCGGCTGTGGAATGGGAGGCCTATCCCGTGAATACTTTTGACGGTTTGGGCAGCCATTGTCAATGACAATCTAACCCATTGGACAATAGTTGCGTGCAGCAATAGGTCAAACTACTTCCAAAACCGCCCCACCAGAGGAACTATGAAATATGCGGGTTAAGTTGTAATTTCTTCGCTGTCGCCGCCGCGGTTAATTTTTTATCCCCGCGCCTCGGGACATCACGCAATACGACCAGCCCGATATGATTTATTCATTCTCTTTATTGTTCAGGAGCTCATAGACCTCGTCAGCGGAGGTGGTTTTTTCAAGCCCTTGTTTGAATTGTTCGTCGAGCATCAGTCTGCTTATTCTGGCCAGGGCCTGAATGTGAGGGCCGGTTTGGTCGACCGGCGAGACCAGTAGAAAAATGGTTGTTACCGGTTTGCCGTCAACGCTTGCAAAATCAATCGGCTCATCTGTGAGACCTATCGCCATAACGAGTTCCTTGACGGCTTTACATTTGCCGTGCGGGATGGCAATTCCCAAGCCGATGCCGGTGCTTCGCGTTTGTTCACGCGCCAACACCGCCTCTAAAACAACGTTTCTGTCTGACAACAATCCGTTAGTGTCGAGCAAATCCACCAGTTCCGTTATTACAGATTGCTTGTCTTTGCTTTCCAGCGGGACTTTAACGCAGGTTGGTCGCAGTATTTGTGTTAGAATCATATCGATTAAGGCCGAACATGCTACAGTTCTTACGAATATTTACACAAACTCTTAATTATATTTAATCGTGAGTTTGGTTGCAACAACTTTACAAAAAATTTTGTGGGAAACCACCATCAGCCTTCCCGTCATTCCGAGTGCAGCCTCTATTGTCATTCCGAGCGAAGCGAAGTGCAGCCCCCATTGTCATTCCGAGCGCAGCCGAGGAATCTATTTTGCTTGCCCCGCACCAAATAGGCTCCTGCTGCTGTGTCCCGCACGAATTGAGTGCGTACTCACGTCTAATTAGTGCGGGACAATTTGGTGCGGGGTCATTGCGAGCATCGCGGAGTGATGCGCGGCAATCTCAACCCTCAATCGTAAATTGACAATCGTAAATGCCCGGGTGGCGGCCTCAAGTAGGGGCAGGCCTATGTGCCTGCCCTGTCTTTTAACGTTGGTCGTGTGGAACCGTAACACCCGGCTGGCACCCTCAAACTTGTTTGGGGGTGCTTAACTCCGCAGAGCAGTGCAATCTCAACTTCATCATTCGATATTCCTTGTTCTTTATTCGATATTCATACCGCCTCCGTCCTCCGTCCCCCGCCTGTCACGCCGTAGCTCCTGTCACGCCGTAGCTTTATGCGAAGGCGGAAATGCGAAGCCGGGTCCTCCGTCCCCCGCCTGCCGCGGCGTAGCTCCTGTCACGCCGTAGCTTTATGCGAAGGCGGATATGCGAAGCCGGGTCATTGCGAGCGCAGTAGGGGCAGGCCTATGTGCCTGCCCTGTCTTTTAACGTTGGTCGTGTGGAACCGTAACACCCGGCTGGCACCCTCAAGCGCAACTTGGGGATGGCTCCGCCCATAATGTCATTCCCGCAGAAACGGGAATCCAGTTTCTGTCTTCGTGGCAAATTTCTGTCGCTGGCCCGCCGGGACCAACTTTATCGGGAGTGCTGCAACCAAAACGGTAGTTTTGAATGGAATGAATCTATCCTTTTTTTATATTTAGTCAGGCATGCCCGTTTTGGTCATTTTTAGATGTTCTTTCGCCTTTTGTAATTTTTGCGAGAACTTATCTTTTTTTAACTCTGAGGCCCATTCCCTCATAGTAATCCAGCCGCCAAAACGAAGCAGGTAGTTGCGCCAAGGCCGATACCACCTTTCCCATCCTAATCTGATATTATGGAAAAAGAAAACTAAAGCGGGAAAAGAAAATATATTTAAGCCTATCATAAGTATATATTTAAACTGATAAAACTTGCCCATAATTTTTTTAATAGAAGCCTGCATCTGTTCAGTGCTCATAGGCTCATCGGGCTCGAAGAGAGGAAAGTTACCGTCATAATATTCCCACCCCACATCTTGAATCGGGTACATCCTGTTTTGTTTTTCAAGCCTGTGTCTCAATTCCGTTCCGGGCAGAGGAACCGGCAGCAAGACCTGTACAGTGTCAAGCTTGGCTTTCTTGATAAAATTCTTAATACGCTTTATGCGTTCCTTTACCGGTATTTGAAGATTCACGTCTTCTTTTAAGGGATAACCCCAAATAAACATGCCGTGTACCAAAAAACCGAATTTATGGAATGTCTTTGCGAAAGATAACATATCTTCAGGCCTTAGATGTTTGTTCATAGCTTTTAATTCTTCTTTAATGGGTGACTCGAAACCAATGGCTACTGTGTTAATACCCGCTTGGCGCATAGCAGAAAGTAACTCAGGGTCTTTAGCTTTATCCAATCTTATCTGAACGGTTATATCCATACTTGTGCCTATACTTTTCTGATAATCCCTGAGCATATTACAGAACCTTATTGTCTCATCTCGCCGTTGCCCAAAGAGGTCATCAACGATAAAAAAGCTTCTGGCACCCTTCGTCTCCAGAAGAAAACTCATACACTCAAGCAATCGTTCAGGAGAAGCATATCTTGGTTTGCCTTTAACAGTGCAGAACTCGCAGTCCATACCGCAGCCCCTTACCCTTCCAACAGGATAAATTTTAATCCTGGCGTAGCGCACCAGGGGAAAATCCGGTAAAGGAAACTTGCCGAAATCCATTAGAGGCTCCCTTTTTGGAGTACGAATAATCTCGCCGTTGTTTAAGTAAGCAATACCTTTTATCTTGCTTACATCTTGCTTGCCCTCCATCGCCGATAGAAGCTCTTTAATGGTTTCTTCTCCTTCGCCGATAACCAGATAGTCAATACCGCAAGCCAATGCCTCGGCTATATTATCTTCAACGAAATGTTGTCCTCCGGCAATAGTAACAACGCCCTTATTTTTATAGAAGCGAGCTATTCTGTAGAGTCTGGGTATGGTGCTTGTCAATCCGCCATAAAATCCAACAGCGTCCGCGGGTCGTTGTCGTTGTAAAAATTCATGGTCGGCTCCGCCTGAGTCGCTTATGGGGCCGTATCTGCGAAGGTTATTTTCATCGATGACCTCAACATCCCATCTTTCCATTTTATTCACGACACTGGCCACGCATACCGGCCCCAAAGCCGTGGTCTTACGGGCAATGCGCGAATAAACATTAAACGCGGGATAGGCCGGAATCACAATTCTCAACCTGTATCTTTTTTTTGATAAGTCCAGCATAATAGAAACCAAAATAAATACAAAGTGAGCCAATCAGCGTTTCTTGCGTGGCATTACTCCACCCAAGCAGTTGTTTTCTTCACCCAAACCATCTATGGCTTCTGAAAGGCTACATTCTGCTTTCAAATCGTACAATACCTAACGCAGTCGGCCCTGTCAAATCAAAATTGGCAATTGTAAACCGACAGATTTGCTTCTGGGGGACGTATTGGATATTCCTTGCGGTTATTCGGCTATATGCGGGAAGCCACTTTCACTTTTGAGATTGTTCCCGCCTGGTTTCCACGAACAAAGCGATGTGCGGTAATCTCATTCTTCGGAGTGAGTTTTCGTCTCCTCTGCAAATTTGCCCGCCGGCCCGCCGGCTCTGAACATAACCACAAAACGAGCCACCAGGGCACCGAGAAGGACATAGCCCAGCAGCATTTGCACCATAAGCAGCAGGTGTCCGAAGAAGCTTTGGGCTTTGGCGTACATATCACTGAACCCGAGCGTTGTCATTGTAACGATGGAAAAGTAAAGGGTTCGCAAAGGCACAAGCCACCATTGCACCGCCGTTCCCTGCCCGTCTGTGAACAGATTACTAACAACCCCGGGAGGAGCCAGACGGCCCCAATGGTAATAGATGTTTGCAAAGATAAACGCCAGACTGAAGAAGGTAAGTATAATTCGTCCGGTGGCTCGGCCGTAATCACTCACCCACCAAAAGCCCTTAACCAGCCATCCCACCTTGGAGTGTGTCTTATACCAGTCCTCCCAGTTCCTGCGCCTGATGTTGTATTCCAGAAGCTGTTTTGTTTCCGGGTCTATGCGTGCGCCGCCCAGGCCGACACCATGAAAATCCGTGTTACGGTCAACCACACAATCCCAGAGCAATGTGGAGCCATCGACAATCGCCGTTTTGAAATTTGCACCTTCCAGATTGGCTTTGTAGAAGGTTGCGCCTTCCAGATGGGCCTCTCCGAAGACCGCATTTTCCAGATGCCCATTGTCGAGCTTCGCTCTTTCCAGATGGGCGTAATTAAGCTTCGCGCCTTCCAGGTTGGCTTCCCAGAGGGTCGCCTCTTCCAGAAGAGCAAGTCTAAGGTCCGCGCCCTCCAGATGGGCTTTGTAGAGGATGGCCTTTTCCAGATGGGCACCGGTGAGGTCCGCATCTTTTAGATGCGCCCCTTCGAAGTTTGCACCTTCCAGAAGAACACTTTCGCCTTTATGTTCTTCTCGCCATTTGTTCCACTCCGTGATGTCCTTCTTTTCCGAGCAGCGGATAAGCATATCGTACTGCTCCTGGCTGAACCTGCGTTCACGCTTCAGCTCCTGCCGTTGGGATTTCGATTCGTCCATCTTTTTCTCCTGTTGTGAGTTTACACACGCATATTATCGGTATTGCCCGTCTTTATGTCAATCACATTTTCTCAACACCGCCGCCTCTCGTCAAAATCGACCATTTGCAATTGCAACTTGAGAACTCATGTGTTTTTATCCGGACGTTTGTTTCCCGATGCCGTCTTGGCAAATTGAAATCCTCGTCGAACCCGATTCTGACCCCTGTCTCCCGGCTTCTGCCTTTTCCCCTTTACATCCAGGTACTATCCGGCTAAAATAAAATACCGTAATTGTGTGATGCGTATCTAATACGATATACGAAATACGATATACAGGATTCACTATGGAAAAGATAAAGCTTTACGACACGACTCTTCGCGATGGCATGCAGGCCGAAGGCGTCAGCTTTTCGCTCGAAGACAAGCTCTCAATCGCCAGGCGCCTTGACGAGCTCGGCCTCAACTATATCGAAGGTGGATACGCCGCCTCTAACCCCAAGGAGATGCAGTTCTTTGCCGAAGTAGCCAAACTCGGTTTGAAGAATTCAAAAATCGTAGCATTCGGCAGCACCCGCAGGGCCGATGCAAAAGTTTCTGATGATGTCTCGCTCAACGCAATGCTCGCCTGCAAGACACCGGCCGCAACTCTCGTCGGCAAAAGCTGGGACCTGCACGTAACGGATGTGCTCGGCTGCTCGCTGGACGAGAACCTCACTATATGTGCCGAGTCGGTCGAGTACCTGAAAAAGAAAGGCCTTGAGACAATCTTCGACGCCGAGCATTTCTACGACGGCTACAAAAAAAATCGCGAATATGCGATGAAGGTTTTGGCCGCTGCCGCTGAGGCCGGCGCCGATGTGCTCGTCCTTTGCGATACCACCGGCGGCTCTCTGCCGGACGAAGTGTACGAAATCACGAAGGCCGTCTGCGAAAAATTCAGCCCGCTGATGGTCGGCATTCACGCCCACAACGACAGCGATTGTGCGACCGCCAATTCGTTGGCGGCGGTGCGGGCCGGTGCCAGACACGTACAGGGCACAATGAACGGACTCGGCGAGCGATGCGGAAACGCCAATTTGTGTACGGTCATACCTGACCTTGCGCTTAAAATGGGCTTTGTTGCCCTTGGCCCCGAAAAAATCAAAACCCTCACCGAAGTGTCCCGTTTCATTTTCGAGATTGGCAATCTAACGCCCGTAATGAATATGCCCTATGTCGGCGGGAGCGCTTTTGCCCACAAGGCAGGCCTACACGTGGACGCCCTGCGCAAAAACAAACGCACATACGAGCACATCGACCCGGCCCTTATCGGCAACGAACGCCGGTTCCTTATTTCCGAACTCAGCGGAAAATCTAACGTCTTGGCCGAGCTGGAAAAGGCAAAAATCGCCGGGGACAAGAAATTGGCCAAAAAGATACTTCTCCGCGTCCAGGAGCTTGAGAGCGAGGGCTTCCAATTCGAGGCCGCCAACGCCAGCTTCGACCTGCTGGTAAAAAAGATTATGGGCACGTATGAGCCGGCTTTTGAGCTTATAAAGTACTACGTAACCACGGAAAAACGAGCAACCGGCGAGCTGGTTACCGAGGCCACCATTAAACTAAAGGTCGGCGATAAAGTCGAGCACGTCGTTGGCGAAGGTGATGGCCCCGTCAACGCTCTCGATGGCGCTTTGCGAAAGTCGCTCGAGAATTTTTATCCGAGCATCAAGGACGTTCACCTGATTGATTACAAGGTTCGTGTAGTCAATGCTAAAGCCGGCACCGCCGCTCGCGTCCGCGTTATAATCGAATCGAGGGACAAAACCTCAATCTGGGGCACGGTCGGCTGCTCAGAAAACATCATCGAGGCCTCCTGGCAGGCACTCTCAGACTCCGTCGAATACAAACTACAAAAAGACAAACAATAATAATGTTTACCACCGCAATTTATTCCGGGGTTGCTATAATATTTAGCCCCCAGTTTTATACTGGGGGTTGCCTTTGTTGTTTACCCATTGCCGCCACGGCCACGCTACCCACTGTCATTCCCGAGAAGCCTGTCCCCGAGAGGCCTGTCCCCGCATGTTGTAGGCGGGGATTCACTCCTTTGGCCAAACAGCAGGGGATCTACATACTTGGCCACGCAACAGGGAACCCACCTTTCACGTGGGGTAATTCACGTGTCAGGAGCCACGAAATTTGCCCTTGACTTTTCCTTTCTTTTCCGATATTGTTTACCCCGTGAGATAGTGAGAAATTATCTCATGGGCGAAAGAACGCAAACACCCAGGGGCGTAAATCTTCACCGAAATGTCTGTTTGTCATCCTGAGCGAAGCGCAGCGGAGTCGAAGGACCTCAATTTCGTCTGGCTGCCCTGCCTGCCCCGCACGAATTAGGTGCCCGCCGTAAATTGGTGCGGGGAGCCTTGTCGAATGGGTCGAAGGGAGATATGAAAATTGGAACGGAAGCAGCAGTTGAACTTGGGTGAAAGTAAGATGTCATCGATAAACTGCCTTTTGGTTGGTAAAAATGAGCACTGAGGAGAAAATTGAATATCAAGAGATAATTGGAGAAGCCAAAACTGGATCATATCAGCCAGTTAGGTTTTCACGTGTAAAATACAAAAACAATAACTCAACATTCATTGACATACGTTTGTATCAGCGGGGTTATGACGATGATGGTGAAGAAGTTTACTTTCCAACAAAAACTGGTTTTCAATTCGAAGAAAAACACTTTGAAAAAGTTGTTAAAAGTTGGACAATAACTCCATCCGCATACGTTCATCCTGATGTAATGAAGAAATGCTTCGATCTTCTGGCAAAGCGTCAGTTCGAAAGTGCTGTGCTCCAAGCTTTTAAATGCATTGAGATATCTATTAGAAAGAAAGCAAAGCTCTCACATGACCAATATGGAGTTAAGCTTATAAGAAAGGTGTTTGATCCACAAAAAGGAGTCTTGACCAACTACGATCTTCCAGTATCTGAAAGAGAAGCACAGTCCAATTTCATAGCTGGAGCATATGGTCTATATAAGAATCCATGTTCTCACAGAGAGGTTGAAATGGATTTCTATGATGCATTTGAAAGAATCCTTGTTGCAAGTAAAATCCTCAAAATCGTTGAAGGAGCTTCATTTAACAATTCTAATTCTAATTAGCCGTGCAGGGTGTGCAACTTGTTTGCACACGCGGAATCATTCAATGAAAGAGGTTGAGCAGAAACGCAAGAAGCAACGGGAACTTCTTATACAGAAAGAAACAGTCTGTGTTTCCCGTTTTATACAGACTGTATAATCATTGTTAAACCTAAAGTGAAGCCATGGAAGAACACGGAAAGATTGAACCCCATCGAATAACAAAGCCAATCCAGCTTTTGGCTGCTTGGTTGCTGGGACTTATTATTGTGAATGGGGCTTTTTTGGTTGCAGCAGCCCAAATCACAAAGCCGGATTGGGTATCCGAGGCTCTGGTTGTTGCCAGCATCGTTAACGTGCCCTTATTTCTAATTTCAATATTCCTGCTCCAAACCAAATTTCGTCCGGAGATGCAAGAGGATGCTTTTTATTCAAAGTATCTTGAGTCAAAAACGGGTAATACAAAGCGTGAAGTTACCGCGGAATCATTTGTTTCTATTAGAGAAGACATCGCTAATTTAGAAAAAGTAGTGGCTGAGAAAGTCTTAGATGGAATGGGCGAAGCGGAGTTGCAAAAGATGAAGTGGTCATCAGTCACAGTAATGCTAAACGAATCGTTAGGTGATTTCGAGAAGATAGCTAAAGAGCTGATGCAACATGGTATTCCTGTGCATGAAACGTTTGGCAGGGGGACTAGCAGCCCAGAAGTGTTCAATATTGGGTTTGGGTATGGGTTTGATGTCGAACAAATCAGAAAGCTTGTGGAAGTTCTGTCTTCTATCAATGATGGATGGATTAGTTTTGCGCATGACGATACTGAACATTATGGTAACCGGGTGCTTATTGGTGCATATGGGGACTATAAAAACGGAATAGAGCTAAGCAAGATAAAACCAATTATTGAACGTGCAGATATCACGGTGGGGGAAGTTTATAAGGTTCTTGGGAAATAGGTTTAACAAATGCGTCAACAAGGACATAATTCATTGAAACACAAAAAAACTAAGGGACATTCACCTACTTCAAATATGTTGAGATTAGCATAATGGCAGGATAAAATCAGTGTAAATCGTGTTGTAGATTATTATGTTATGTCTCAACGAGGAAAACTATGAGCCTAGACCGTCTAATGCGAGATAAGGTCACCCTCATTAAGCAGGATGGCCAACGTTTTGAAGGGCTGAAAGCATCTGTCCAAACTGACATGATATTCACCGGCGACCCAAAAGTACCGATCGAAGAGGGTGACGTGTTTGAGCGCACGCTCCCGAGCGGAGTTACGGAACGTTACACAATTCTCGACGCCGGATTTAATGCGGGCCTTGGTGGGATCAAGCCACACTACCAGTCAAAAGTGCAAAAGGAGACAAAGATACAGCCGGCCCAACCCCCAACTCACGTTTTCTACAACCTTCTGGGACCCAACAGTCGAGTTAACATCCAGTCTGTTGATGCGTCAACAAACGTTGTTGATGTTGGCTCTGAAGAGCTATTCGAGAAGCTCAAAGCCGACGTACGAGAGTCTATTTTCGATCGAGCTGTCGTTGATCAACTTTGCCAAAAGGTTGATGAGCTAAAGGAGGCAAAAGGTACTCCAGGCTTTACGAGCAAGTATCAGGAGTTCATAGCGATCGCAGCAGATCACATTACGTTGTTAGCCCCTTTCATCCCAGCGCTTACACAGATGCTTGGGTAAATGTAACCCAACTTCGCACTCCACAGGACGCTCGTGCCTCGCGCCGGTGAGCTTGGCAGTTATGCATTAAATTGGACTCGGCTTTCCTGCCACGATTTTTTTGATAATCAAGTACGTCTGAAGGTCAAGGCAATATTCAGAGGTGCGAAATGTGACGCCGGCCAGAGGTGGCGGGGCTAAACATAACGGCATAAATCACAAGGGCGGCCAAAAAAAGTGCTTTTTTGGCCGTTTTTTTGTCCCTTTTGTGCATTTTGTGCCTTTTCGTGGCTAAATTTTTCTCTGTGCCCTCCGCGGTTAATAGAACCCGTCTTTAGCCGGCTTCACAAATGGGACATTGCAAAATGGCCCGGCGACTGTGGACGAAGCTTCTGTAGATGCTTGCATCGAACAAAGATTCGGACAAAGACGCCAAAGCCGGCAAAAATAAATTCGTGTCTCTTCGTGTCTATATTTCTCTGCGCAATCTGCGAAATCTGCGTCTAATTTTTCTTCGTGCCTTTTGTGCCTTTTTGTGACTAATAAATTCCTCTAACGACATACGATATACGACATACGCAATACGAAATAAATCTGCGTCTAATTTTTTCTTTATGTCTTCGTGTCTTTGTGGCTAATTCTTATCCTGAAATCTGTGAAATCTGTGGCCAATTTTCTTGTTGACTTTTGCTCGAAATTTGGTATAATACAAATCGCCACAGAGATGGCAGATATAGCGGAGAACCGCACGTCTTGGTATCAGCAGATACACGCCAAAAATCATCGTTCGTAAATAGTCTTGGAGCGAAACGGAAAACCCTTAGGGGAATTACCAATCATGAGCATCGAGAATCCAACTTTAGTTCACTTTAGGCACTTTAGCTCACTCTTCACTAACTTGCCCTCTACATCTGTAGAGAGCGCTCTACAAATCGACCCTTTTATGCAAAACAAAGCCAATTTCCAAAAAAGTCAAATGAATGTAAATCCATATAATACAACGGATTATGAAAATAAATCCGATTGGACACTTGGTGAAAACAAACCCAATACAAAGCCAATCAAAGCCAATTTCCGAAAAAGCCAAAATGAATGTAAACTCACTTATAACAAAGGATTACAGAAAAAACGACGCTTTCGCAGTCCAAAAAAACAAACCCAATCAAACCCAATCCCCCAGCGCGATACGCAATACGCAATACGAGATACGAGATACAAACCCAATCAAACCCAATTTCAAAGGCAAAAAAATGCCCAAGCCCTGATTTTTCTCACTTTTTCACGGAGGGCGCTGTGTATTTGATTGAAAAAAATCTCCCCCAATCCGCCCAAATTACCCAGATTCGGCGACTAAATACCAATAACCACCGCCTACGAAGTACGTCTCTCGAGCCACTATTTAACCGGCACCGGCGTTTTCTGGCCCGATTTTTTGTATCTTTTCTTTCGCCGGTTTATTGTCCTTCGCTCGTAGTGCTCCATTGGGGTATCATTTGAAGCTACCTGCAGGGCTTCAAGGGCTGTAGCAGCGAATAAATCGGCACCAACTTCCTCCCACAGTCCTTCTGCACGATTAAATAGTCCACCCGAAACCATTATCCGCATATAAGGCCAGGCGTTTATATCTTTTATGGTATCTATCAGTCGCCGCACATTTGGCGCCTGTTTTGGAGTGGTGCCGTAGATTAGCAGGACGTCAGGAGCATATTCGTTTATGAAGGCAAGGATATCATCGTTGGTCAGCCCACCGCCGGGAAATCTGACTTCCCAGCCATCACTTTCGAACAGGTCAGCCATTATTTGAGCGCCGAGTTCCTGCAGTTCGTTTGGGGCGCAACATACGACTATTTTTTTGTGCTTGCTGGGCCTGCGCGGCAGCTTATTTTGGAGCTGGTCCACAATTGTGCGATTAATTCGGGTGGCTAAATGCTCCTCCGTGGACGTAATTTTATCTGAGCGCAATAGTCTTTCGATTTCCGTCATAATAGGCCAAGTGATATCCAGGTAGACCGAATTGGCGGGCGTGCCGCTCTGGAGGGTTTCTTCTATAACGGTTCGACATTGCTTTCTATTGCCCTGGAGCAAGGCGTCTAAATATCGTTCAAGAATGCCATCTTTTATCATAATTCAATCTCCCAAAATACTCTCCACTTGATGCATATTGCCTATTATGCCACACAGGCCTGTCCATAGCGGCATAGGTGTTAAAATAGGCAACTTGCTATAATGAGCAATAATAAGTATCGGAGGATGCTAATCAGAAACTTTAGTTAAAATAGGAAAGATACGTTAGGATACACCAGATTTCCTAAATTAGCATATTTAATGTAACTGCTTTATTTGTAGGCGCTTAGAAGTGCAGGAATTGATTATTGATTACTGACTATTGATTCTCTTGAGATTTTTTTCGCAAAAAGTAGGTCTTTTAGGTGTTGGAGTTCGAAAATATCTGCGTGTAAGGGGTATTTTATCGGCGCCACTCGGCCTTGCGGACCATTAACGGCGGCATTTGTTCGGGTTTGCCCTTTCGGCTGCGAGCATTGGCACAGCTTCTATTGCTCGGATACCAGCGAATAGTAAACGGCTCGATTTTCAAGGGTAATCTGGTTTTTTTGAATTTGCCAAACATCGCCAATCCTCTTCTGTGCACGCTGTTAGAAGTAAGTCGCGAACGCCGAATCCTGCAGCCCGATCGGGACCTCTAACGGGATGCACAACACGATAGTAAGTCAGCCCGCTAACCCTCCTCCTATCGGCCAATTCAGGCAGCGACTTTTGGGAATTTATGGCTCCACCGGTTACGGCGTTTTGAAGATCGAACAACCCTTCACTGCTGTAGACTGACCGATTTTTCGATGAGAATCCATATATTTTTCCCTCCAAAGCGAAGGATTTTTCTGGAAAATTACAATATAATTATGAAAGAAGAAACTCCTGAGATATGGAGAACAGTATCAAAGCTCAAGCCAAGACACAGATAAGGAAAGACCGCTGGCTGGCAAAGGCGCTGCTCAGGGGCAAGCTCCGCGCCTGGGATGAGTTCTATAGGCTATACGCAGGGCCGCTCTACCGGTTCTCGCTCGCACGTCTTCAGGCAGATCCGGAAGCAGCCGCTGATGTTGCGCAGGAAGTCATTGTGCTGGCCATCGAGCGTATCCGGACATTTGACGCTGCCAAAGGTAGTCTGTGGTCGTGGCTGTCCGGGATTGCGATGAACAAAATCCACGAAGCCCTGCGCAGCACTACCCGCGGGGCAAAGTTGCGGGCACAGATGCGAGAGGTTACTGCTTCTCAAGGGCGCGCGGCAAGCGAAGATGATAACACTTCTGATGTCAAACTGGTACTGTCAGGACTCAATCCGCATCATCAGGAGGTGCTGATTTGCAAATATCTGAACGGCCAAAGCACGAAAGGTATTGCCAAGGCAATGGGAATATCAGAAAAAGCAGTTGAATCGCGGCTTACCCGCGGGAGGAAGGCGTTTCGCAGAGAATATGGAAAATTATTTTCTTCGAAGGAGGTCAGTAACGATGGATGACATGCTGGAGAGTTTGAAAGGACAAAGGTTGCCGTCGCTGCCTTCCGATTTCCGCCAGGACGTGGAAGCAAGTGTGAAGCCAGTGTTGCATCGGCGCCGATGGGCGAGACGGGGATGGTCTGCTTTAGTTGTTAGTGTGGGCATTTGTTTTGCGTGGGTGGCCATAACGTTTTTGGCCAGAACTCAAAGTGCTGATAGTCTCGGCCTCGATAGGCTTCTTGAGCTTCATTTCCAGGATGGTTCGGAGCCTGTTGCCGACAGCGATATTGTTATCGCACTTAAGCAAGCCCTGGCAAATTTGTCCGTAAAGGAGTTGTGGGCAATCCAGCAAAAATATGTGCCCGATGGTAAAAGTCTAATAGCGAAAGACGTCGCTCCATCACTACGCTATGTGGTAGAGAAGTCCGATATCCTTGTACAGGGAAAGGTGAAAGATGTGATACCGAACGCAAAGGATCTCAGAGAGAGCATACTCAGCAAGATGTGTCCTAAGGCTTTCGTCCGCTGTAACCTTCGGCTGCAAGTGTTTAAGAGTTACCCACCGATGGAAATTCGAGAGATTGAAGCTCTATGTACTGTATTTCCTGATATGGTAGATTATATGAGAGAAGCGGATGAGGGTATATTTGCCCTCAGCGAGGTGGCAGAAGGACCTGCTGGACTTTACCGCATTGCTGTAGAACACGGCGGCATTTATTTGGTTAATCCCAGGAACCAGCGTCTGGGGATACAGGTGGGTCGTTACGTGACGCTGGACAAAGCGTGGGAGATTTTGTGTGGTTTGTACGATTACGTTTACGGCGATGACAAGACGAAGGATATTATTTTTGACGGCGTTCTTTCAACGTTCAGGGACAGCAATAGCCTGGATGAGAGTCGCGTTGCACTGGAGTACCTCAAATTACTTTCGAAGTCCGAGATACCCCAGGATGATGTAATACATGCTATCGAGGTTTATTACAAAGCTGTCTGGGCGAACTGGGCGAAACGCAAGTATCTTAAGGTCAAAGAGCTTGAGGCTTATCTTGGCCTTGTTAGCAGCGCGTTGAGGCTTCTTGTAGAAGTGGGGGATGAGGATTGTGTCGACAGGGTGCTTTCTTTATGGCTTGGGGACATGGAGCAACAACACTCGCTATTTGGGGTGCCAAGGTATATAGATAACACCCTCGATCCACTAAGCGACCTGGTACTGAAATTTCCGGGGCCACGTCGCAAAGAGCGGGTTGTCCGACTTTGCACTGTGGAAGAAGTTGCGGATAACAATGATGTCCGTCTTTCCCAACTGCTTAAGAGAAGATATCGCATACGACACATATACGGAATCGGAGCATTGATAAGAACACAAGGCGACGATATCAAATCGGTACTCTTGGAGATGTTTTACGACCCCGCGAGTTTCGGCATTCGTGACTCTGAAGTTCTCAGTGCAGTATGGGAGCTTCTGGCGGACAAGGGATGTACCGAAATCAGGCCTCTACTGGATGAGTTCATTTCTGACCCCGAAGGGACCGACCTCGGAGTCACACACCATCCCGATATAGAGGCCACCATTGAGCGTGCACGTCACTTCCGGATGCGCGCGCTTATGAATGCTCTAAATAAGAAGAAGCTCCCACGGAAAGAGTGGGAGCAACAGATGGTAGAGCTTTATTATATTGATCCGAAATATGGTATAGAATACATCAAGTCCTGGGCTAAACCCGGCGATACCGAACTCATCAAGCTTTTGGATGAATGAACGCAGCAGCTTTTGGGAATTAGCCACTTTCCCCCCAAATGTACCAAATAATCAGCAGTAACAAATGAGCAACTAAAGATTCACGGGTATTTGGCGCTGTGCGAGGTACTCTTTCATTTGCGTTATAGTGTACTTTCCAAAGTGTGCTATTGAGGCCACAAGAACGGCGTCTGCCCCTGCCTCAACAATGACCTGGTATAAGTGTTCGAGCGTTCCGGCTCCGCCGGATGCGATTACCGGCAGTGCGACCACATCAGCTATTGCCTTAGTCATCGGGATATCGTATCCAGCCTGTGTGCCATCAGTGTCCATACTTGTTGGCAGGATTGCCCCCGCGCCCAAATCCTCAACCCTTTTTGCCCACTCGACAGCGTCGATTCCTGTTCCGATAGTGCCTCCTGTAACTATAACTTCAAAGCCGGACGGCAATTGTGAATTGCTGGAGGTATCTATTGCAACGGTGATTTTTTCGCTGCCGAATTCATCGACCGCCTCTTTAACAAAATCCGGATTCTGCACAGCAGCGGTATTCATAGATACCTTCGATGCACCTATATCGAGCAATTCTTCAATCGCCTGGCAACTGCCGATTCCGCCACCGACGGTCAACGGCACTGAAATTCTCTCGACGGTTCTTTTTACGGCGTCGAGGAGGGTTTTTCTCTTTTCAAGTGTTGCGGTAATATCCAGAAAGACCAATTCGTCCGCTCCCGCCTGGCTGTAAACAGCGGCATTTTCAGCGGGGTCGCCGACGTCTTTGAGCTGGACAAAATTGATGCCTTTGACCAATCGGCCGTCTTTTACATCCAGGCACGGAATGATTCTTCTGTAATCCATACGTTCTTTCTCCTTAATTGGTCGGCATTCGGCAAAATCTTAGCTTCGCATTTACTACAGAAGTATACCAAACAGCAATTTAGTATTCGAGAAAATAAAACCCGGATTTCACAAGTAAATCCGTGCAAAAAAATAAGAGCAGTGGTGCGAAAAATCGCACCCTACATGACTTTAGTTATTTTATGGTTTTTTGGGCTTTTTGAGTCCCACGGCGGCGGCACGGGTGCGGAGTTTGGCAGCGGCGGGAGTGGGGGAGTTGAACAGGACTTTCAGCAGTCCCGGGTGATTGTTCAAGGCGGCCAGTGCTCGTGACCATTGGTCAGGGTGCTGTTGACGGAGGTTTTCGGCCAGGTCGAGGCAGATGGCCAGGTAGACGGCCCGAGCCTGCTGCCGGGGCGTTGAGCCGGGGGCCAGGGAGCTTTCGATTTCTGGTTTCATTTTTGATTGGAGGCGGGTGAATTGGTCGGCCGGGTTGGACAGCGGTTCAACATTTGCGGGTTTTTCAAGACGGATGCGATAGACAGTTTGGCCATCGCTGATGTACTTCTGCCCGCCGCGTTCGGTGATTAAGCGTTCGGCCAGGGCGATGAGACGATTAGCGAAGCTGCTGATGGTTTCGTCGTTGGGCATTCCTTCGCGGGTTGTATTGCGATAGCGGTCCCGGATGTTCCAGCCCTGTTCCTGCATCCACCTGTGGCCTTTGATAACACCTACGATGGTCGCAGCAGTAGCGGCGTTGTTGTCGGCGTCCCACCCAAAGTTGAAAGCGGTGCGCAGGGTTTCGACGAAGTCTCCTTTGCCATAGAGTAGGGCGGCAATTGTGGAGGCGGTGTTGAGCTCGTATCCGTTTTTGTCGCGCATCGCCCCATTGTGGCGACTGTATTTCTGCCTGACGAGGCGGCGTGTAGTGCGCCAATCAAGGGGGTGTTGCCGGTGCCAGCGGCGGACGTCGGCAACGATGGTGCGGATTTCACTTTCAGGGTCAACGGCGGCAAAGCCCGCATTGAGGATATTTTCCATATCATCGGTTATGAAGGCGCTTGCTATCATAGTGGTGAATAGTTGTGTCGTTTGTGCGGGTTCGCCCTCGATGCCGACGTGTGTGTAGTGTAAGCCGATGCGAGCGGCGGTCTGCGGCATTCCGGGTGCGAGCAGGCCGAACGATTCACACAAGAACTGGCCTGAGATGTTGAACTCGGCCCAGGGATTCAACGCAATGCAACCGGTCAAGGGTGGGTCGATACCGATGTCCATAAGCTGCCGGGCGTACTTGTTGGAGCACCAGATGTGGTGGTTGATGTGCGATTTCCATAACCTCGATATGCCTTGTGGCGGGATAAAGATGGTGCCGGTGCGCTGCATCGCAACGATGTAAACCCATTCGAGGTCGGTGTCGTCGTCGGTTCGAGCCCCGTCAGGGAGACTGGGTGTGTAGTGTTCGACGCTGCCGGGCTGGTTGATGTACTTCATTTCGTGATGCAGGCCGTTGAGGTTGCCGAGCAGTTGACCGAGCAGGCCTCCGCGGATTTTGTCTGCGAGGGTGTCGGCGGATAATTGAACTGATTGAACGGAAGCGCCGGCGGCTGCATCGGCTGCACCAACCGAGAGCGGAAAAACAAATAGGGCCGCTATAGCCGATATAACTGTGAACACGGTTGTAATTGCTATTTTGCCTTTCATTTTCCTATTCCTGAATTAGCGAGTACCAATTAAAATCTCCATTTGACATTTGTCAGGAGAGTATACCAGACCAGGTCGACTTATGCGAAAAAAAGTTGACTAAATGTAACGGCTCCGTTAGCTTAGAAAGGTAATTTGGCTGTAACAGGAGGACAAATGATGTTACGTATGAGAACGATTATCCAGGCGAAACGTATTCTGGCGATGGGGATTCTATGTGTCCTTGCGGCGACGTTGGTCTCTGGAGAGGAAAAGAAGCAAAGGGCGCCTGAAGTAGAAATGTCTCTTGACGTTTCGGCGGTGTGGTCGGGGCATCCGGTTGGTTTTTTTCTGCTGACAAATGGGAGCCGGCAGTATGTTGCTTTTTATGACCAGGAACGGCGGATGACGGTAGCCATGCGAACTTTAGATTCGAACAAGTGGGATTATCGCAGACTGGGCTCCACCATAGGTTGGGACAGTCACAACTACATCACGATGGCTATCGATGCGGATGGGTATATTCACCTCAGTGGTAACATGCATTGTGACCGGCTTGTTTACTTTAGAACAACCAAACCTTATGACATCCATAGTTTCAAACGAGTGCCCGAAATGATTGGTCGGCAAGAAAACAGGTGCACCTATCCGAAATTCATTAAGGGTGCAAATGAAGAGCTTATTTTTACCTACCGCGATGGAGGCAGCGGCAACGGCAATCAAATATACAATGTGTATGACTTAAAGACAAAGACCTGGCGAAGATTGCTTGATACACCTCTGATGGATGGTCAAGGCAAAATGAACGCATACATTGTCGGTCCCGTGCGTGGGCCGGACGGGTATTTTCACATTTGCTGGGTTTGGCGCGATACGCCTAACTGCTATACCAACCACGACCTTTCATACGCACGCAGTAAGGACATGAAGTGTTGGGAGACGATAACAGGTGAACGGATTGCATTGCCAATAACTATCGATACAAAGGGGATTATTGTTGACCCGGTGCCCGTCAAGGGCGGTATGATTAATGGAAATACAAGGATAGGATTTGACTCAAAGGAGCGGCCAGTAATCAGCTATCATAAATTTGATAAAAACGGCAGGACCCAAGTGTACAATGCAAGATTGGAAAACGGCCGGTGGAAGATTTATCAGACCAGTGATTGGAACTATCGCTGGTACTTTCAGGGGGGCGGGGCTATCCACTTCGAAATCAGAGTATTTGGTGTAGTGCTGAAAAAGGATGGTTCTCTAACACAATCGTACCGTCACGATAAGTATGGGGCTGGAATGTGGAAGCTTGATGAAGAAACGCTGAAGCCCATCGGTGAAATAGAAGAGACGCCGTTATGGCCTGAAGAGTTGAAGAAATTAGAATCTGATTCTGCGGGTATGCAGGTGCGGTGGTCAAAGGACGCCGGTGAAGATAGAGACTCGAATGTGCAGTACCGGCTTCGCTGGGAAACACTGCCGGTAAATCGCGACCGTCCGAGAGAAATAGTTCCAAAGCCGACTGTGTTAAGACTTTATAAACTCAGGTATAATTCAGGATAACTATCTGATGTCCCGCCAGTTGGCTCGTCGCATGTTGATTTCGAGTATTTCAACTCGATTGATAAGCCATCTTTTATCCTGCTCTTTTTGCAGGTCTAATTTTACTTTTGCCCACATTAACCGTATGTCCTGATATACGTAGCTTTGTTTGTCAAAATGTATTATGACGGTCAGAGTTACGGTTGCCTTTGGCGATGATATTTCTATTATCGGAGGCCTTTTTTTGTTTTTTTCGACCAGCGGCTCCGACAGCTTTGCCCTGCAATGATACATCAAATCTCTTTTGGTATTGTGATATGAATCGCGGTAGTTATCGGAAATAATCGCTTCGATTGCATCGGGATTTTCTTGTTCGACGGCTTTTACCGCTGTGTTGATTACGGCGTTGATTTTCTCCAAATCGGTTTTAACAAGCAGGTCGAACCCAAAAGCAGAGGCAATCAGAAAGGCCGGCAGAAGCCATTGCCCCCAATACCGTTTTTCCGGGAAAATCCTGCGGAGCATCAGCACCACAGGTAAAACGAGAATTGCTATAATCAGCAATGTCCAGGGCTGTTCAAAAATATCGAACATTTTTAGTCGTTAGTGCTTAGTCGTTAGTATATCGTACAAATCCGAATATCGAATATCAAAATCCGAAACAAATTTGAAATTCAAAAACCGAATTTTCAAAACGCTGTTCAACCGATTGGTTTTGCAAGGGTTGCGTCGTTGAAGGTATTCGTTGCCGGCGAGCTGTGAATTTCGTGGAGGCGGTATTTGCTACTTTCATAATCCGCGGAAAATCCAGCGGTTCTGGGAGGTTTACAACGCCGCATTGCTTTTTGCCCGGACCGGGCCCTATTCCGGCCTTAATTGATAGCCCCTCTGCATGTATATCAGGTCGGGGTTGTCGGGTTGGTTGCGGCTAACCGCCCCCCAAG
The DNA here is from genome assembly GCA_030601745.1 of Phycisphaerae bacterium. Lineage (GTDB taxonomy): Bacteria > Planctomycetota > Phycisphaerae > Sedimentisphaerales > Anaerobacaceae > JAUVYQ01. The sequence goes on along the minus strand of JAUWBI010000001.1, from coordinate 9,951 downwards.
TCTCTTCTCCACCAAGTTCAATTGTGCGTTCATCCTCCCATCTGTGCTTTTCTGAGTGGCCGTCGGCAAATCCCAGGGTGCTTCTTTTGTTGTGCCAGATTGCCAAGGGGTCGATCCAGCTATCTCCCGTGGGGTTTACGACCCAGGAGCCCATGTTCCATCCTCGAGTATCGGATTCCTCAACGAAGACATATTTCATACTGGGAGTTTTTATCTCATCATATACTTCGATAGCTCTTTTGCTAAAGCCGTATTTGTCTTCCCCATTCATTCCGCCGGCGATCGAATAGCTGCGAAAAGCATTCTGAGTTGGGTCCCTCCTCCTCCGGTCATTCGGGCAGCGATATGCATCCACGTTCTTAGCATAGGGAAACAGTTTACCCCTTCTTATGCCTCTGAGCATGTCCTCAAGGGTGGGATTGGAGCCGCCTGTGTAGTTACCGGCGGGACCTTGTGGGGCTTCCACCCAGAATGCGTTCGGTTGATTAGTATTCTGGGGGATATGGCCGTCAACTAATGTACTATCATTCTCTTCGGCGTATGTAAACCAGGCCAAGGAGAGGTTCCTTAGATTGCTAACGCAGACGACAGCGTAGGCCTGGTCTTTGGCGAGTCTCAAAGCAGGCATCAGAATCGCCATCAGAATTGCGATGACTGCAATTACTACCAACAACTCAACCAGTGTAAAACCGTTTCTTTTCATTGCTATCCTTCCTTTCCGGTAAAAATACCTCAAAGGATTCGGCAGAAAAACAAGAATATCCTGAATGATGCACCTTTCTTATTACGGCCGTTTCGCCACCTATAGGTAGGATGCGCAAAACCGGCCCTGTGTTCCGTTAATTCTGCATTCTTCCCATTATTTTAGCCCTGCGTCATTTATCATTATATTAGGCCGAAGCGAATATGTCAAAACCTTTTTTGGCTAAGATAATGGCAATTTTGGCAGAGTGGTCGCGGGAAGGTGCAACACTAAAGGATTGTGTGTGGAACGATGCTTTGCCAAATCCAGCAGCGTGCCCAGGACCTATTCCTAATCATGGGACTCACACGGATAGCCCCTGGCCATAAATTCAATATCTTCACGCTCATCGGCCGGAGGGGTCATATAGAACGAGAACCTCGTTGGCTCATACATCGCCTCGTGGCACCAGTCAATGAAGCTCTTGTCGTGCCATCTGTGCATTTCCGAATGACCGTCGGCAAAACCCATGGTGCTCTGTTCGTTGTGCCACATAGCCAATGGGTCCACCCATCTTGGTGGGCTGAAATTCATGACCCAGGAACCGACGTTACGTCCTCGGGGGTCGATGTCCTCCAAGAATATGTACTTGATGCCCGGATTTTTTATCTCGGAATATGTTTTGGTCCGAACGGACCCGGCCCTACTGAAGCTCCCTATAGGCATAGCCCCTCAGCGCAAACTCGAAGTCTTCAAGTTCATCGTCACCACCCAAAGTGGGGTCCCTATAGAACGAGAAACTCTTGGGCTCGTGCAGAGCCAGCTCGTTCCATTCGATTAAGCCCTTGCTGAGCCATCTGTGCATATCGGCGTGTCCGTCAGCAAAGCCCAGAGTGCTGGCGTTCCTACGGTGCCAGACTGCAAATGGGTCTACCCACTCTCTTCGTTTTGGATACAGAACCCAGGAACCCAGGTTGACTCCTCTGGGGTCGCACTCCGCGAGAAAGACGTATTTGGTGCTGGGGTTTTTTATATCGGAATATCCTATGCACGGTATAATCTCCCAACCGCCGTTTGGGTTTACTCCATACATCCCGCCGGCAATCGAATAGGTGCGATAGGCGTTTTTATGGTACGGACTGTTCTTCCTGCGGTCAGAGCGGCAGCGGTATACTTCTATTTCCCTGACGTAAGGCCACAGTAGACCTTTTTTTATATATTCCTTCTTTTGCTCGACACTCGCAGTCTGCCAGCTAGGTGGAAGGCGTACCCAAGGTGATTGATTTTCAGATTGAGGCATACCACCAACCAATTCATCGTCATTCTCATCTTTATATATGAGCCATGCCAGCGTCAGGTTTCTTACATTGCTGCGACAATAAATACTCCGGGCTTGCTCTCTGGCTACCCTCAAAGATGGCATTAGAATTGCCATCAGGATTGCAATAATTGCGATTACTACCAGCAACTCAACAAGTGTAAAACCTCTTATTTTCATTGCTATCCTTCCTTTGCTTCTGACAGAGCAATCAAAGAAAAGGACGGGTCAGTTTTAGTACCAATCAGGCAAGGATGCTTCCGGCCAGAGTAATATAAAGGTGCCGATCTCTTTTTGGTCCTCCGCTCTTATGGAATCTGCATGGCCGTCGACAAACACCATAACGCCTGAACCTTCGTCTAAGTCTCCGCTCTTCGGAGGATTATGGTAGGTGGCGACGCAATCACCTTTACCAGGCGCGTAGCTGCGTAAATTGTTATCGTTGATGGCATGAGTGCTCATGCCGGGGATAGCCCAGGTATTCTCCTCAGCGAAGAAAATCTTCTTCCAGGGAGAAGCTACCTGGGATACGTTCGAAACCATACCCTCTCCATCGCCGCCCAGGTAGGCATTCATGCTGTAACTATATTGAGGCTCTATGGGGATACTCGAACCATTACACCACTGACAGCCTTTGCGTTTGGCCGCTCGTTTGAACGTGGGACACAAGTGGATATCTTCATTCCTAAGGTAGGGCCAAAGCACACCGTCCTGCATATTCTTATATTGCGCATCGTGCCACCGGCACCCTCGACCGCCATCCCGAAAGAGCCAGGTAAATGTATAAGGAAAGTTGTCATCATAAGTATGTAAGTACATTCTCCCGGCCAGGCCGTACTGACGCAGGTTATTCTTACAAATAATTATCTCTGCTTGTTTCTTTACGCGATTTAGTGCCGGCATTAGAATAGCCATCAGGATTGCGATGATTGCAATTACTACCAACAACTCAACCAGTGTAAAACCGTTTCTTTTCATTGCTATCCTTCCTTTCCGGTAAAAATACCTCAAAGGATTCGTACAGAAAAACAAGAATATCCTGAATGATACTCCTTTCTTATTATGGCCGTTTCTCTACCTGCCTATAGGATGCGCAAAACCAGCCTTGTGTTCCGTTAATTCTGCATTCTTCCCATTATTTTAGCCCTACGTCATTTATCATTATATTAGGCCGAAGCGAATATGTCAAAACCTTTTTTGGCAAGATAATGGTGATACAAGGGCCAACTCGGTCATTTTAGCCGGTCAGATGTCCAGCTCCCGTTTGACCTCTGCAATTTTCTCGATGGCAAAATCCAAGTCTTTTTTGTTGTGGGCCGCCGATATCTGGGTGCGGATTCGTGCAGCCCCTTTGGGAACAACAGGATAGGAAAATCCTATTACATAAACGCCCCTTTCCAAAAGCTTCTGTGCCATTTTTTGGGCGAGGACGGCATCTCCGAGCATAATCGGCACGATTGGGTGCTCGCCGGGAATGACGTTTAATCCGAGTTCGGCAATTTGTTCTCTGAAATAGCGGGTGTTGTCCCGGAGCTTATCTCGCAAATCAGTGGAAGCGGAGAGGATGTCGAGCACTTTCAGGGATGTAGCAACGATAGCCGGCGCCAGGGTGTTTGAGAAGAGATACGGGCGCGACCTCTGCCGCAGAATTTCAATAATTTCTTTTCTTCCGCTGGTGTATCCGCCGCTGGCGCCGCCGAGTGCTTTGCCCAGTGTGCCGGTTATAATATCGATGCGTCCCATTACATCACGGTATTCATGAGTGCCTCTTCCGCGTTTACCGAGCACACCGACTGCGTGCGAATCGTCCACCATCACAAGGGCGTCATATTTTTCCGCGAGCTCACAGATTTGGTCGAGCTTGGCGATAGTTCCATCCATTGAAAACACGCCGTCGCTCGCAATCAGGCGAAACCGCGCCGATTGGGCCTGCTTCAATTTATCCTCCAAGTCCTGCATATTGGAGTTTTCAAAGCGCAGGCGCTGGGCCTTGCAAAGGCGTATGCCATCGATAATGCTGGCGTGGTTGAGGTTGTCGCTTATGACGGCGTCGTCTGCGGTGAGTAATGTTTCGAACAAACCTGTGTTGGCATCAAAGCAGGAGCAGTACAAGATGGTATCCTCGGTGCCCAGAAATTCGGAGATTTTCTTTTCCAACTGTTTGTGTATTTCCTGCGTGCCGCAAATGAAGCGGACGGAGGACAGGCCGTATCCCCATTTGGCGTAACTGCCCTGTGCGGCTCGAATAACTTCGGGATGGTCCGCCAGGCCCAGATAGTTGTTGGCGCATAAATTAAGGACTTTTTGTCCACCTCGAACCGTAATGGTAGCTTGCTGCGGACTGGTTATGATTCTTTCGGCCTTGTAGAGGCCGCCATCCTTTATTTGTTTAAGCTCTTCAGTTATATGAGATTTCATCGCTCCAAACATATCCTGTACCCTACTATTGTTATATAGGCCAATTTTTTATTTTTCAGCCCAATCCAGGATGACTTTTCCTGACCTGCCCGATTGCATCACTTCAAATCCCTTAATATATTCGGTATAGTGGAAGCGATGAGTAATAACCGGTGTGATATCGAGTCCCTTTTGAATAAGCATAGTTACCTTATACCAGGTTTCGTACATCTCCCTGCCGTAGATACCCTTAATGGTAAGGCCGTTGAAGACGACATAGTCCCAGTCAATAGAGGTTTCCGGCATTATTCCCAGCAGGGCGATTTTACCGCCATGACACATATTTTTAAGCATGCTTTTGAATGCGTCAGGGCTTCCGGACATTTCAAGACCGACATCGAATCCCTCTTTCATATCGAGCTTGTTGACGGCGTCCTGGATTTTTTCAGTTCTGGCGTCCAGTGTCAACGTAGGTCCCATTTTTTTGGCCAGTTCCAGGCGATATGGATTTGTGTCGGTGATGACGACGTAGCGAGCGCCGGCTTGTTTGGCGATAGCGACCGCCATAATTCCGATAGGTCCGGCGCCGGTTATCAGCACATCTTCTCCTACCAGGTCAAAAGATAAGGCAGTGTGCGCCGCATTACCCAGAGGGTCAAAGCAGGTAAGTACGTCCGTGGGTATCCTGGTATCGCAATACCATACGTTGGTGACGGGGATGGCTAAATATTCGGCGAACGCGCCGTCTCGATTGACGCCGATACCCTTCGGGTCCTTACAGAGGTGCCTTCTACCGGCAAGGCAATTCCTGCAGCGTCCGCAGACGAGATGCCCTTCGCCGCTAACAAGGTCGCCCGGTTTGAAGTCGTGGACATTGCTGCCCATTTTCTCGATAGTGCCAACGAATTCATGGCCTATAACCATTGGCGGTTTTATCGTTTTCCGGGCCCAGGCGTCCCAGTTGAAGATGTGAAGGTCGGTGCCACAAATCGAGGTCTTGTGAATTTTTATGAGAACGTCATTGATACTGATTTGGGGTGTGGGCACATTTTCCAGCCAAAGGCCACGTTCGGGACTCTTTTTAACCAGTGCTTTCATTGCCTGAGCTCTCCTGCCATTTTATCTGCTCGAGCCGGCGTGTTTTCTCGTGATTAGTCATATCAGGGGCCAGCACCGTTATAGTTATAAAGCCCTGCACCAGCGATGTTGTGTCGGTAGGAGTCTCATCGGTGTGGTGGGGCTCGCCGGCCAATTGAAATACGGTTTGACCCTGTTCGTTTTTCTGGCGGATATAATACTCGTCAAAGCCCTTGCTCGATTGCAGCACGACCCTTACGCCTTTCGGCTCGCCTTTCGATAATTGTGGTATATTGATATTTATTACGTCGCCGCTTTTTACCGGCATAAGCTTTTTCAGAATTTTGGTACAGTAGGCGGCGGCTTTCTCGAAATCTCCCGATACGCCAGGGGCCTCAACAGCAAGACTCATAGCAACGGCAGGAATTTCTAAAAGCGCGCCCTCCATCGCGGCGGCAACGGTGCCGGAATAGTACACGTTTATTCCTACGTTTGCTCCATTATTTATGCCGGCAACGAGTAAATCTATCGGGCCTTCGTGCAACTGCATAACGGCGAGCTTGACGCAATCGGCGGGGGAGCCCTGCACGCTAAAGCCCGTGAATCGGCCGTCAATATCGACCTTATTGCACACTAACGGCCGAGAGTATGTAATGCTGTGGCTGGCACCTGAGCGGCTGACATCGGGCGCGACCACTGTTACATCGCCCATTTTGACCAGCTCTTTGTAAATGGCCGCCAGGCCCGGTGCGAAAATGCCGTCGTCATTTGTCAATAATATTTGCATGTTTCGTATTGCGTATTGTGTATATCGTATTGCGTTAACAGTGAAGCATTGTAATTGGTTGCAGAGCTTGTGTCAACCCCGCCCTTCCGAAGGGCGGGGTCAATTGACAGCTTCGCGGCATAATGTATAATGGCCGATTATGGAGAAGAATGTAAAATGTAGGGTGGGCTTTCCTGAAGTGAGCCTGTCGAACTTAGCACACCAAAATCCTATGCGAGGTACGAAATTCCTTGACGGGAATTGCGGTTTGGGGTATTGTATGAACTGCTTGGTAGGGCTATTTGGGAGGATTTGGGTGTCTCGCCAGCACACGTTTTGAATTATAGGGAATTGTGGTTTTGAGGGTGTAATTAATAATTGTTTTTGGGTAGCTAAGGTAGCTTTTGGGGAGTTCATAAAGTGGAAATGAATTGGGTAAAATTGTTGTCAGATAAGAGAGTGAGAGATTTTTATGAGCAACCAAAACCTCGAAAAAAAGACCATCGGACAGAGTTTGAGCGAGATTATGACCGTGCGATATTCTGCACGCCGGTCCGAAGGTTGCATGACAAAGCGCAAGTTTTTCCATTAGAACCCGATGATTCAGTGCGGAGACGCCTGACTCATTCACTGGAAGTTTCGACAGTGGTACGAGACGTAGGGCGGGCAATTGGGCGTTGGTTGGGAAAAGAAAACATAGTGGATGAGGAGCAAGCAAAAGCCCTTGAGACTATAGCTGCAACATGTGGTTTGATCCACGATTTGGGAAATCCTCCCTTTGGGCACGCTGGGGAGACAGCAATAAAAGAATGGTTCAAAAACAAATTGAAGAAGGATAAAAAGTTCTTTAATGATATTGGTGGGGAAAAAAGGCAGTATGCGCAGGATTTTCTGAACTTTGAAAGCAATGCACAAACGCTTCGTCTTATTTCAAAACTTCAAGTTCTATCAGATCTTTATGGTCTTAACTTTACTTGTGCAACAATGTCAGCAGCGTGTAAATATACCGTTCCTTCACACAAAATTAATAAAAAGTACCATGAGAAAGCAAAGGTTGGATATTTCGCTTCCGAGGCGAATCTTATAGATTTAGTTAGAGAGCAAACTGGGACTGGAGAAGCAAGAAATCCGATCACATTTATTGTTGAAGCATGCGATGACATAGTTTATTCTGTGGTTGATCTTGAAGATGGGGTAAGGAAAAATGTATTTGATTGGAAAACACTTAAGGATAAATTGGAAAAACATGCTGGAAAGGACAATAATATCTTAAAAAAATGCTTTGAAAAAGCCAAATGGATGATTGAAAAAAAGCCCGGTGCCATTAAACTAGAGGGTGGATCAAGAGATGAGGCAATGTCACAAGCTTTCCGTGTTTTTGCCATAGGCGAATTGGTTAGTGCTGCAATTGAGACGTTCAAAGATAAATACAAGAAGATTATGAAAGGCCATTATCATGGAGAGTTAGTTCATGACTCCAGAGCAGCTTCACTAATCGAAGCGTGTAAGGATATAGGAATAGAGGACGTATATTGTGCAAAACAAAACTTAAGATTAGAAGTAATGGGAAGGCATATAATCAACGGTCTAATGGATATCTTTTGGGAAGGTGCATGGGAACGCGCTAATGATAATAAACCCTTTGCAGATAAAATTTTTAACTTAATGTCTAAAAACTATATTATCGTTTTCGAATATGCAGAAAAATCAGATCTGCCAAAAAAATACTGTTGCATGCAGCTTGTTACTGATTATATTTGTGGTATGACAGATACATTTGCGTGTACGCTTCATAAACAGCTGACAAATGGTTGACCAAAGGATAGAAAAATTGAAAAAGGATGTCCGTGCCTGTGTAGGGCACTTGGTGGTGAATGAATCTAAATCCTGTCCGGCACTCTATAAAACACTCCAAGAAATTCGGGACTGCGGGTGGCCTGCCTTTTTATGCGGGGGAGCAATAAGAGACATGCTATTATCCCGTGGACAGATTGTTCCTCGCGACCTCGATATTATTTTTGGGTACGTAACAATGGAAGAGATGTCTTCTTTATTTGCAGATTATGGTAATAAGAGGAGAACGCGTTTGGGAGGGCTATCACTGCAAATAAAGGATTGGACTATCGACGCATGGCCCTTGTCAGAAACATGGGCCTTTAAGGAAAAACACGTTATATGGAAAGGATTTGCAGACTTTCCAAAGACGACATTTCTAGATGTAGAGGCAGTTGCCGTACAATTGTTTAGTAGAAAAAGACAAAAGCGAGTTGTTTATTCGAAGGGTTTTTTTGAAGCGATATTGAAGAAAATTATCGAAATTAACTTGGAAGATAACCCGTATCCGGCTTTGTGCATTGTAAAATCGTTAGTTGTAGCCAATAGGTATAAATTCGCACTCGGACCTAAGCTTGCTAAATATATAGAGTACCATGCAGGCCGAATAGAGATAGAAGAATTACTGGAAATCTACAAAGTCCGTTACGGAGCCATGCACCTGTCCGCTGATAAACTTAACTTCTACATGAAAGCAATCAGGGAACACCTTAGACTTTCTAGCAAACAGCCTGTGAGACTGCCTAGTGTGCAAAGTCGAGATAGCTTCAATGATTGGCTATGGAGTGGTCGATCCTGCCAGAAGACAAAGTATTTGTTCTCGGCAAAATAGGAGTATCTGAAACTGATATTGATATAATCGGCATGCCTAAGAAAGCCGAGGATCTTAAGAAATTTAAGCCTCACGACTTTGAATATTGGGTGCTCACTGAAATGCACGGGACTCCGAGCCGTCGCAAAGTGGGGGATATGGGAATAGATGGATTTAGCTTTATGGAACATCACCCTATCCAGGTGAAGCAATCAGAAGGGATAGGCAGAAACGTTGTTGATAATTTTGAGACTGCTGTGAGGCGTTATTACAAACATAAAACAAAAGATATGAAAGGTTATATCGTGGCGTTTAGTTTCGGTAAGGGAGCACGTGAGGAAGTAGCGAGGGCTAAAAAAGAAAGGATAAACATAACGCTGGTCCCTGTGCAAGATATTTTAGATAAAAAGTTTAGCGTGTTGCCATCATCAGAAAGCGAGGGGCCGGTCAAGAAGAAACGAAGGCGCAAATCCGGAACAACAATAGGGTAGCCTCACCTTTTTCACAAAGAAAAGTAATATCTTTTAAGGCCAAGTAAGAAATCCACGCAATCAAATGAGGTCATTTTTTTTCACCATTTTGTTAGATTTTTATTGAACAAATATGCAAAATTTGGTATAATATAAACAATATAGGGGGAACGACTCCCGCCGGGAGCGGGAAGCACGCGGAGAGCCGCACGTTTTCGTATCAGCAGATACACGCCAAAAATCATTGTTCGTAAATAGTCTTGGAGCGAAACGGAAAACCCTTAGGGGAATTACCAATCATGAGCATCGAGAATCCAACTTTAGTTCACTTCCTGCCGAGCCGTGGCTCTGGCACGGCTGGTAGGCACTTTAGCTCACTTTAATCTCTCCACGAAACCTGTGGCTAAAAATAAAAAAATCTCCACCTCAAATCCCTCTTTCAAAAACCACGATTCTTGAAGCAGTCCATAAGTATATATGCATATACTTATATCTCTGTACAAAAACCACAAAGCCCTCTTTCAAAAACCATAAATCCCTCTTTCAAAAACCATGATTCTTAAAGCACTCCATAAGTATATATGCATATACTTATAT
>JAUWBI010000105.1 GCA_030601745.1 Phycisphaerae bacterium | reverse complement strand
TGGGTGTTTGAATTCGAGCGTTGAGGCGTGAAGGGCACAGCGGTTTATAATCGGGTCCTGTGCAGCGGCTTCAGCGTCGGCCAACTGCCACGGATAGACCAACTTACCGCCATACATATCGTCGGCAACGATGGGGTGTTTTATATATGAGAGGTGAACGCGTATCTGATGTGTTCGGCCGGTCTTGGGAGTTAGCTTCAGTAAAGAAAAGCCGCGAAAACTTTCGAGGACCTCGTAAAAAGTGATTGCTTCTTTACCGAATTCCGGCCGAATGGCATATTTTTCCCTTACCCTCGGGTGGACGCCGAGCGGTGCATTTATGCAGTCGCTTGTCAACTCAGGAGTGCCGTGGACTATGGCCAGATAGCTTTTTTTGGTCTGGCGGCGCTCGAATTGTTTGGCGATTTTCCACTGGGCTGTGTCATTTTTGGTGATGACCATAACACCGGTGGTGTCCCTGTCGAGTCGGTGGACGATACCGGGCCGGAATTCCCCCAGCCCGCTCGATAGCTTGTCGGAATAGAACGCAAGGGCGTTTACCAGAGTACCGCGTGTGTTGCCGCGGGCGGGGTGGACAATCATATCGGCTTGCTTGTTGATGACGATTAGACAGGAGTCTTCGTAAATGATATTTAGTGGGATGTCTTCGGGCTGAATCTCTTTGCTTGGCGGTTCGGGCAGTGTCAAATCAATTTTGTCACCCGGACTTAGCTTAAAGCTGGATTTAACTATTTTGCCGTTAACCTTGACGGCACCGGCGCCGATTTGCTTTTGTATCATAGCGCGGCTGAAGTTGCCGAACCGGCTGTGCAGGTATTTATCAAGTCGGCGCTCTTTGATTGAGTTTCCCACTTGAATTGTCAAGTGTTCTCTCGCATCTTGCATCTCGCTTTGTGAATTATTTGCCGGGCACATTGATGTCAGAGGTCTCAGAGGCGCTATTTGGCGTTTCGGGTTCCAGATTCACATCAGGCGACTCAAGGGGACTAATTGGCGTTTCGGATACCAGATTGATGTCAGGGAACTCAGAGAGAATATCTGACGTTTCGGGTCCCAGATTGATGTCAGCGGGTTGCAGTTCGAACGGCGGTTGTATGAATTCGGGTGGTTTTGGTCTTGGCGATGCCTTAAAAACTACCTTTTGCTGATAATCGGCCATTGTTTTGAGACGCTGCTTTGCCTGGGCAATGGCTGTGGTGCCTTCGAAGTCGGTGTTTGTAGCGACCTCACGATATATTTGCTCTGCCTTCTCGAAGTTGCCGAGTTCTTCTTCGCAGAGTCCCAGGCCGAATCTTGCTGTCGCCATTAACGATGGATTGGGCAGGGCCTTCTCAAGTGCTTCGCTGTATCCGGCCTTTGCACGGTCTATCGTAGCTTTCAGTTCCGCACGGCTCACAGTCCCTTGGCGGTAATGCAATGCCGTCCGCAGCGCTTCTGCGTGTTTGGTTAGTGCCAGAGCAGCTATCTGGTCGTCTTTTGCACTCTGGGCAGCACTTTGGAGATTATCGGCGTCCTGGATGAGCATAATAATAGAAGTATCTACTCCCCTGGCCCGGGCCGTAACGATTCGCATTTTGCTCTGCGGCAGCTGCGCGATAAGGCTTGTAAGCTTGACCTGTTCTCGAACCGATTCTACGTTTTTGTTATACCAGTACCACGACGCTGAGCCTATGACCAGGATAGCAACTACTGAGACGTAGATAATCGTTCTACGATTTTCACGGGCCCATTGCGGCAGGTTGCCTATCCACTCAGCCAATTCATTAGTTTTTAGGTCGTGCCGATGGTCAGATTTCATTTCTTTCTCCGTTTCTTATTCTAAAATAAATTACCGCCTACAATATCCCAATATTTAATTGTGGACTTAGCTTAATATTGTAACAAAATTTATTTTATCTTGCAATAGGCCTGTCTGTCGATTAAAATTTTACCCCGTTAGAAATCCAGGTCGGAAGCAAGCCAGACACCTCTGGTGTCTTATTTGGGTTCCCGCAAGGCGGGGTCCCTCTAACGGCGTTTGGCTGATAATTAATCGAAAGGGTATAGATGTTCAAAATAAAGGTAAAAGGCAAAGCTGGCAAAAAGTGTCATTGTGAGGAGCGGAGCGCTGAAAGTCCGGCCATTGGACGGAACGAAGCAATCTCACCAAGCTGCAGGGTGGAGATTCCCACGCTGACCTTCGGTTGGCTCGCAATGCTGCGCAATTTTTGCTTTTCTCTGGTTCTGGCTGGTTCGCTTTGTATGGCTGGGACCCCAAAGGACATAGAAGACATTTGGGACCCGGCCAAATATATCAGCATTGATGAAATTAAACCCGGCATGGAAGCGTATTGCCTGACGGAGTATGGGGCTGCCGGGATCGAGAAGTTTGATATGGAAGTTCTAAGCGTAGTCCGTAATATAAGCCCGGGCAGGGATGCAATTTTGGTTCGGGGCACGGATGAGCGTTTTATCCACACAGGCCCGGTATGGGGCTGCAGCGGTTCACCGGTCTATATCGATGGCCGGTTGGCAGGGGCGTTAGCTCGTGCGTGGACCTTCAGCAAGGACCCCCTTTACGGCGTGACACCAATCGAGGAGATGCTCAGAGTCGGCCGGGTTAGTCCTTCCGAGCAGAGCGCTGCCCAATACGGGTTTGTGTTTGATTTTTCCAGGCCGATCGATTTTGCTGAAATTGACAGGCAAATTACAACTCCACGACTTTCAAGAAACAAAATTCCGACCGGTGCTGCTATTTTGCCTTGTCCGTTGATTACCTCTGGTTTGCCAGCCAAGGTTTGTGAGCAATTGGCGACTGCTGTTGAACCTTTCGGGCTTATGGTTGTTCCTGGCATCAGTGGTGCAGGCGTGCAACAACCAGAAAATGGCGATGACGTACATTTGGAGCCGGGTGCTGTTCTTGTTGTTCCGTTGGTAAGCGGCGATATAAGCATGTTTGTACTTGGTACGGCCACCGAAGTTAGGGGTGATAATGTTTACGGCTTTGGGCATAGCTTCCTGGGCTATGGTCCTGTGGATTTGCCGATGGCCACGGGGAAAGTGCACACTGTCGTATCGAGCGTGGCTCGTTCTTTTAAGCTCGGCAGTGCGCTTGAAATAGTCGGTGCCTTGACAACGGATGAGTATGCGGCAGTCTTCGGACGGATTGGTGCAAAGGCCAAGATGATACCACTGACGATGAGAATAGACCGTTACAATGACGCCGAGAAGCGGGTGTACAACTGCCGGGTTGCTTATAATCGGATGCTTACTCCGATGTTACTTCGCTCGGCTGTGGCTGGGGCGGCTCTTTACCTCGGCGATTTCCCGCCGGACCATATGATTGAGTATAAAGTGGCTATCGGCTTAGAGGACGCCGAATCAATTACCTTTGAAAATGTCTCCACCAGCCTGGGACTGCTCGAGATGCTAATGGAAAGTGTCGGCTCCGTTACCCTGCTTATGAATAACCCGTACAAGGAAGTTGATATAAAATCGCTCGATTTTGACGTTCGCATAGCGCCCAAAAATATCGTTTCACATATATGGTCGGTTGAGTTGTCCGATTCAAAAGTCAAGGCCGGACAGAATATCGACATCGCAGTAGTTGTGGAATCCGTCCGGGCGGAAAAGAAAAAATACCGGTGCAGCTTGAAAATACCCGAAGATCTGGCACCCGGAAAATATGATTTGACTGTGTGCGGCTCGTCTGATTATGAGCGGTTTCTTATGAAAACTGTCCCCTACAGGTTTATTGCGCAGAGTTTGCCGAGTTTGATTGAGGCGATAAATAATTCTTTGCAAGTCGACAGGGATAAATTGTATTGTCTTTTGCTTTTACCATCCGGTGGTGTGGCGGTGGAGAGGGCCGAGCTTCCTGATTTGCCGGCGACAAAGGCGCTTATCCTGCAGAATGCGAAAAGAACGCTGAAAACCCGGCCGTATCCACATTGGCTCGAAAATAGTTTGAAAACCGGCACGATTATTGTCGACAAGAAGGTTATGCGTATAACGGTAGAAAAACAATAGGAGCGAAAAATGAAAACCAAAAACCGAAAAACTATAATTAAAAATTTAAACCTTTTGAGTTTTACGCTGTGGTTTTGTGTTTTTAGCTTTTCGCTTTTAACCTATTTCTCGGGTTCTGTTTGTTGGGCGGTTAGCAGTAAGATTACACGTCACGCCAGCAGTTCGGATTTGTTGAAGGGTGAAACTGAAAATATTGTGATTGGCTCGCGGGGGACTATTCAGCTCGGGCGGGCGGCCGAGACGCTGCTTCCCGAGTTCGAAGATGTTTGGTCGATAAACAGCATCGTTGTAAGCGGTGGGACGGTTTACATCGGCACAAGTCCTAACGGCGGTGTTTACAAATACAGCCTCGACAAACTGACAAGGATTTATCCGCTGGAATCAGAAAAAGACGAAAACGCAGAACAGAACAGAGAGCCAAACGATGTAAACGAGCCTGGCGATGCGAATGAGCCTGGCGATGCGAATGCGGTCGAGACCGAGCAGTATCTATCGAACGAGCATATTTTTGCGATGGCAACCGACGTGGCAGGCAGGCTTTTAGTTGGTATAAGCGGCGACAAATGCAAACTGTGCCGGTTCGAAGCGGGCAGGATGGAGGTGATTTTTGAGCCGAATTCGGCTGAAGACCGGACCAAATATATCTTCGTGATAGATATTGATGATGGTGGTAATATTTATTTGGGGACCGGGCCGGAAGGCAAGGTTTATCAGCTTGACCCATTGGGAAAAGAAGCACAGCTTGTTTACGATAGTCCGGACAAAAACATACTTTCACTGGTGGCCGGACAGGATGGCTTTGTTTATGCCGGAAGTGACAGCCGAGGACTCGTATATAAGATAAACCCCCGCACTAAAACAACTACCGTTTTATATGATAGCGACCAGCCGGAGATTACAGCGCTATTATTTACAGAGGATGTCCCCGCTTCAATCAGGGGTCTGTATGCGGCGGCGACATCGGCTAAGGTTGTTGAGGCCCAGACGAAATTTGCTTCCCAATTACCTTCGACTGGTCGGCCTGAGACTAAAACGGAAAAGGGAAAAGGTGCCGGCAAGGGCGAGGGCGGCCTCAAACTTAAAATTGCAAACACAAAAAGCCAAACCGATGATAAATCAGCCAAGAGACCGACACCGACCCGTAAACCAGCCATGCCGGGCAAAGCCAGTTATATATACAAGATAACCAAGGACGGCTTCGTAACTGATATATTCAGCGAGGCGGCGGTCTTTTTCTGCCTGGCGGTACAAGATGGAAAGCTCCTTGTCGGGACCGGAAACAGTGCCCAGCTATTTACAGTCGAACCGGCCTTGGAGCAGGAAGCAATTATCTATGAGGATGAGCAGGCATCACAGATAACCGCGATAGCTGTGGCCGGCGAGGATGTATATCTTGGAACAGCGAATCCTGCGAAGTTGATAAAGTTAAGTTCCGGCTTTGCTTCCGAGGGAACTTACACTTCCGACCTTATCGATGCCGGCCAGCCGGCGAAGTGGGGCAAGCTGCAAATCGAGGCCGATATTCCGCGAGGGTGCGGGGTTCGCCTAACTTCTCGCAGCGGAAACGTTAAAGATGTAAACGACCCGACTTTTTCCGACTGGACCGAGCTGGTGGAAGTGACAGAGCCGGTACAGTTGCGATGCCCGCTCGGCAGATTCTGCCAGTATAAACTTGTGTTGCAAACCGAAAATGGTCTCCAGAGTCCGCTCATAAGGGAGATTGCTGTTGCCAGTACTGTCCCGAATTTGGCGCCAAAGGTCGAATCGGTCAGCGTTAGTCGAATTAGCGCGGCCGGTAAAGCAGGAAAGTTCAAAATCAGCTATAAGGCCAAAGACGATAATGGCGACAAGCTCATTTACAAAATAGATTTTAGAAAAATCGGAAGAGCAAACTGGATTGAGCTGAAAGACGAGCTCGAAGCGGACAGCTTCGAATGGGACGGAAAGACCGTTGAAGACGGTCGATACGAGGTCAGAATAACCGCAAGCGACGAGAGAAGCAATACCACCACAACGAAGCTGACGGGCAGTAGAATAAGTGAGGCGGTGGTGGTTGATAACACTGCGCCGGTTATTAAGACAGCCACTATCAAGAAGGATAGGAAAACCGTAACGCTGAAGCTGCAGGTATCTGATGAATTTAGTGCGATAGGAAAGGTACATTATACCGTTGACAGTAACGCCGAATGGATAGGGGCTCTGCCGGATGATTTGGTCTATGATACTACGGACGAGGATTTTACGATTGTGATTGAAGATTTGGAGGTCGGCGAGCATATAATCGCGGTTAGAGTCAGCGATGACGTCGGCAATACAACGTATAAAACCTTCGAGGTCAATGTGACGGCCGGCTAAGAGTTTTTAGTTTTGGGTTTTTAGTCTTAAGTTCAATTATCGTGCGATACATCAAGTTTGAAAAAATCGCCCAGATTGTCGAATCGCTTTGCGTATCAGCCGGCTACGAACTGCCCGACGATGTTTTAGCTGCTCTTAAAGAAGCGCAGCGCAAAGAAACCAATCCAGGGGCGGCAAAGATATTAAATCAGCTTATCGAAAATGCCCGCATAGCAAAGGAAGATAAAATACCCCTGTGTCAGGATACCGGCCTGGCCGTAGTCTTTGTTGAGCAGGGCTCTGTGGTTGCCGTTAAGCCTCCTGAACTTGATACTATATGCTTGATGCCGGATACTCGCGGAAGTGGTGACGAGAATCGAGCATCGAGAATCGAGCATCGAGAAACGCTGTTCGATGCAATCAACGCTGGTGTTGCGGCCGGCTGCGAAAAAGGATTTCTTAGAAAAAGCGTTGTCGCTGACCCCCTGAATAAACGCGAGAACACCGGCTCGAATACACCTGCCATAATCCATCACTCGATTGTGCCGGGGGATAAGCTGAAAATAACTATTATCGCCAAGGGTGGCGGGTGTGAAAATAAGAGCCAATTCAGGATGTTTAAGCCCACGGCGGAAAGAGAAGAGATAATTGATTGGATTGTTGATGTTGTCAGGACAGCCGGTGCTGATGCCTGTCCGCCGTTTGTTGTGGGAGTGGGGATTGGGGGCGATTTTGAAATAAGCTGTCTGCTTAGTAAAAAGGCCCTGTGCCGAAATCTGGCGGCAAGAAACGAAGACGGATTTTACGCTGAGCTTGAAGCGGATTTGCTTTCGGCAATCAATGCACTCGGCCTCGGCCCGCAGGGGCTCGGCGGCGATACCACCGCTTTGGCTTGTTTAGTCGAGACTGCGCCGTGTCATATTGCCTCACTGCCGGTGGCGGTCAATATCGAATGCCACAGCCACCGACACAAGTCAGCCGTTCTTTAACGACCTTTGAGTTACTATCAAACGCCGGTGGCACCCTCAAGCACAGTCCGTAGGGTGTGCACTGCACACCGTTAGGCTTGTTTGGGGGTGTTGAAAATCAAATTTCAATAGTTCCCTCAGCAAAACTGATTTTTAATCACTTGACCGATTGTTCGGTCACGTTGACCATCCCTACATCGATGTATTGACCGCCTCTGCTCTGGTGACAGTGCACAGCCAAGCAATTCGAGCCGACTTTCAAGGCCTTGCTCGCCGCCTCGTCAATAGGAACTTGCACATAACTCGTAGTATAGCCGCTCAGCTTCGCAATGAGGCGGCCATTGATGTAAACCTCGGCGTCCTCATCATGGTGTATCGACAGGCAGGGTTGATTGAGTTTTTTATCTTTTAACTCAAATGTTCGCCGTAACCAGATGTCCGATGAGTTCCACTCGGTGCGGACGACCGACCCGGGTGTGCTTTTCGTGCCGAAGCCGCCGAGGCCTTTCTTCCAGGACGAGTCATTGAAGCCGGGATTCTGCCAGCCGTCACCGGGCTTGCTCGTAGTGTAACTCCACTCGATACCCTGCTTCTGGGATGTTGGCACAATCGTCTTGATTACCGGCGGCGGCAGGTAGAGCTTGCGGTTGGCAGCAGCGACCTTTTCAGCGTCCGCCTTTATCATCGCCCGGTCGTAGGTCATAAAACCGTTGACCTCGACCTCCACATCCGTCGTTTGTGTGTACACTGCAGCGCACAGCCCACCACCAATCATCGGCCGCAGCTTGCTCAACAAAGCTACGTAAGCATTTGTCAGTTGCTCTCTGGTTTCATAACTGCGATAACCCCAGTTTTTCTCATCCTGCCAGGTATGCCCTTTCACCGGCAGGCCAAGACCGCCGAACTCGCCTAACACCGCAGCACGGTCTTCTTCGACAGGCGGTGCAGCCGGACCGGGATAGCTGTGAATATCACGCACGTCCCCGGATTCTTTGTTCGCCCAGCCGCTGGCCTCGTTCACCAAACGCGTCGGATCCAGCTTTTTAATCAGCTCCGCATAGCGCGGCGTGTCGTGCTGTCCCCACCCCTCGTTAAACGGCACCCACATCACAATACACGGATGATTGCGAAACGTCTCAATCATGCGCATCAGCTCCAGCTCAAACTGCTTCTTGTCGGCGTCGGTCTTGTTATTGCCGCTGGCCATATCCTGCCAGACCATTAAGCCCAGCTTATCGCACCAGTAGTACAGCCGCGCAGGCTCTACTTTGACGTGTTTGCGCAGCATATTGCAGCCCAGCCGCTTAAGTACCTCAATGTCGTAACGAAGGGCTTCATCCGTCGGCGCGGTATACAACCCATCCGGCCACCAGCCCTGGTCCAAAGGCCCATACTGAAAGAGCGACTCATTATTCAGGAAAAGCCGATTGATCCCGCTCTCGTCTTTTTCGAGAGAAATCTTCCGCATACCAAAGTAGCTTGCAACTTCATCCACCTTCTCCGGGTCTTCAAGTCCGAGCCATAGTGTGATGCGCAGCCCGTAAAGGAAAGGATCCTCAGGAGACCAGAGCCTCGCATTCGGAATGGGTACCTCGATTCTTCTAAAACCGTGACCTTTGGCCACCTCTTTGCTGCCGTCCAACACCGTCACCTCCACGCCGTGTGACTTCGATAAATAGTTACTGTCCAGTTCCACAACGAGGCGGGAGCGCTCAACATCTGGCGTAAGTTTTAAGCCCTCGATTCGCGCTCCGGGCACCGGTTCCAGCCAAACCGTTTGCCATATACCGGTCACGGCGGTGTACATAATCCCGCCGGGTTTTTTCACCTGCTTGCCTCGCGGCTGTGAGCCCGCATTCGTCGGGTCCCACACCGACAGAACAATTTCCTGCAACCCCGACTTTTTCAGCGCATCGGTAATATCGAAGCTGAATGGGTCATACCCGCCGCGGTGGTTGCCGAGTTCTTTGCCATTCACCCATACTGTTGTGTCCCAGTCCACAGCACCAAAATGCAGCAGTATTCGCTGGCCCTTCCATTTACCGGGTATCTTGAATGTGCGTCGATACCATAGCCGGTTCCTTTCGCCCACTTTCTTCATCACCCCCGACAAAGCTGACTCAACCGGAAACGGTACAAGAATCTGCCCATCGAAGTTCTCCGGTTGCCACTCATCTTCTTTGGCTCTAATGGCGTATTCCCACAGCCCATTGAGGTTCAGCCAATCCTTGCGGACCATTTGCGGCCGGGGATACTCCGGGTGAGCATTATCAGGCGAAACCTCCTTTGCCCATCGTGTCATCAGCGGCCCATCAGCCGGCTTCCACTCCGCCTGCATCGACGAGCAGACCATCAGCGCCGTGCATATCACGACCCAATACCTTGTTTTGTTTTGAAACAACCCTCTTTCGCTGCGTTTTGATTCCATCTTTTCATCTCCCTTCAATCTATATGCCTGCTTTTGTTGCTTTTTTCACGAGAGGAAGGACCTTTTTATCTATTTCTGATTCGTCTTCTCCAACTTTTACTTTGAATAAGGACCAGTGCTCGATGTGCTCTGCCGTTCCGCCGTTTGCTGGGATTTTTACCAGTGGGCCGAGCGTCTCGAACTCTAACATTTCGGAATTAGTGAACGTCTCGGTATTACAGCCCATATCCGGATATGTCGCATCGGAATCGTACGGATAGCGTTTGACAAACAGCTCGCCATTTAAATAATAAGCACCCCAGCCGAGCTTATTCAGCAGACCTGCTTTCTGTTTTGTTGTAGCATCTGGGTCCTGTTTGAGTTGTATATACTTTGTGCCCCATATCCATCGTGGGTCTTTCATATCGGTGTAGTGCCAGAGCACCAGCGGACGTGCGGGAAGCAAATACTCAGGGTGAGAACGATAAGGTTCCTGCGGCAGAATAAGCCTTCCCCCTTGCGCCATAACACTCATAGCCCAGGGCGATGCTTTTATGTCCCACTGATTTTTATTGACCAGGCGGTGAAGCACTTTTACACGGTTGGCTTTTGCGTCGAGGGTGATTTCAATTTCCTTTACGATGCCGGTTGTGCCCTCGACACTTTGCGTAAGTTTTAAAGTCTTTCCATCCCAGCTATACTTAATAGGTGAATTATCAGGATGGTATGTTCTCTGTGCATCTTCAGGGGCGTGCCACAGGCGGTGTCCCCCATAGATTCGCCAGCTATCGCCGCCGGTTTTGCCCATCTGGTCTTTGTATTCTTTGAGCAAGTTTTGTCCGCCCACATAGCCGAACCGCATAATTCGAGGTCCGATGTCTGTTGTTGCAATAAGTTCTATCTGGCCGTTGCTGAGCTTAATGCAGTTGGGCCATCCGCCATAAGAGACTTTCTTCATTCTCATGTTCCTTTCTTTTCTAATTTCCCGACCGCCAATTGCTTGTGGTGGGCACCCCAGTGTTGACATAAGCACCAACCCTAAACCAACTGCTATGACTGTCCTGTTAATGTGGTACCCTTTTGTTAGATGTTTCATTTTTTTTGTCCTCCATCAAAATTTTCTCTTAGTTTTTTATTAACATTTTAATTACGCTGTGCCCCCATTTTGCGGCGTTTGCCCCTGCTTTCGCAGGGGTAAACTCGTCCCCACGAAAGCGGGGATGGGAACCTTCCCAGACGCCTTTTATTGCGTTCGGGGTCCCGTCAGGAATAGATGCTTTAACAGATTATGCCTGAATTCTGCGAAGGCGCCAAGCCTAAATTTGAGGATTGTTTATCCTCCGCGGTTCTCGCGGATAATACGGCCAAATGATGGTAATTTACCTTGTGGTTAAGTGTTCGTAGCATAAGTTTGCGATCGCAATGTAATCTTCCGGCGATAGCTGTTCGGGGCGCTGGTGCGGGTCGATGCAACATTGTTCGAAGATTTTAGGCCAACCGTGAATTTCCGTGAGCTTGCCGGCCGCGAGTTTTGTGCAGGCCTTTAGCATTTTTCGGCGGTGTCGCATAAAGAGATTTACGACCTCGCTGAAAAGTTCCATATTCTGAATCCGGCTTACCTTTGCATTTTTGCGGACAAAGCTGACCATTGCAGAATCGACTTGCGGCTGGGGCCAGAAGACCGTCGGCCTCAAAACCCTTATCGTTTTTACATCGCCGGTTGCGCTCAGCAGGATGCTCAATATGCCGTAGTCTTTGCTGCCGGCAGCAGCCGTCATTCGCTCGGCCACTTCCTTTTGGACCGTGGCATACATATTGTCTGCTATTGTCGGGCCTGTAACCAGATTCAGCATTACAGGGGAAGCTACACTGTAAGGCAGATTTGCCACTAACAGGAACCGGCCGGGGTATTTTTCACGGGCCGGCTCGATTGCTTCTATGACGGTGCGGCTGATAGTATTCTTGTTTTCGAGAATGTCGGCGTTGATGACCGCGACGTTTTCGGCTTTTGCCAGTTGTCTTTTTGTGATTTCGGCGAGGCGCCCGTCAACCTCGACCGCGATGACCTTACCGGCACGCTGGGCCAATGCCTCAGTTAAAGAGCCTGTGCCGCAGCCCACTTCGAGCACAATATCATCGCTACCAATATTCGCAGAATCTACGAGCTTTTCCATCAGGTTCAGGTCGATGAGGAAATGCTGACCGAGCCGTTTGTTCGGCCGCAAGCCTGATGATGAAAGCAACTGTTGGATTTGCTGCTTAGTCTGCATTAGAAATACGAATTTAGAATTAAGAATTACGAATTTAAAATTATCCAGAAGACCGAGATTTTTTCACAATGGTGGTAAGAATTGCGACCAGTTCGTTTGATTCGTCGGCCAGGCCCTTTAGCTTGTT
>JAUWBI010000068.1 GCA_030601745.1 Phycisphaerae bacterium | reverse complement strand
GAGCAGGTAAAGGCCTCGTTTTTGGCTCTGGTAGATGAGGCCGTTGGTAAAATCGAGTAATCCGGGGTTTCTTTCGGCAGGGCGGAGATTTTATGGGACCCAATTTTGCCCGGCACCAATTGAGCCTGGGTGGGGCCCAATTGGTGACGGGTCCCAAAATGGGAGCCGCAAGAGTGTCTGAGGATAAGTTTTGAATCGACAAAACAAATTAACGCCGATAGGTACAGCCGCAAAAAAAGCTGGCATTTCCCGGCAGTCTCTGCAATACTACATTATGGTCGGTTTGCTTGAGCCAACAGAAGTTACGCCGACCGGCAGACGGCTGTTTGACGAAAAAGGTATTGAGCGAATTAAACTGATAAAAAAACTTAACGACAGCGGCTATCCGCTGCGTGCCATAAGAGAATTGTTTCTGGAAGGTCGGACTGATTTGAAAGGAAGCAAAAAGTGACTGATT
Source organism: Phycisphaerae bacterium (assembly GCA_030601745.1). Classification (GTDB taxonomy): domain Bacteria; phylum Planctomycetota; class Phycisphaerae; order Sedimentisphaerales; family Anaerobacaceae; genus JAUVYQ01. The sequence continues at coordinate 18,275 of JAUWBI010000068.1, read as the reverse complement.
ACGAAACTATCGAAAGAAGGCGTAATGTCGTTGTAGGCATCTTTGTCATAGTAGCTATGTGTGCGCTTGTATGGCTGATATTTATGTTCAGGGAGTTTCCTACAATTATCAGCGAAGCCCGTTCATTTCAAGTGTTCGTTCAATTCCCGTCAGCTCCGGGTGTGGATGAAAATACTCCCATTCAGTTCTGCGGCTATCAAATCGGCAGCGTAACAAAGATTAAGGCTCCGGAAAAACTGACAGATTTGAATACCGGCCGGGAGTATCATCAAACAGTGGTTGTTCTTAGTATTAGAAAAAAATATGTCAATATTCCCTCCAATGTTGAAGTAAAGTTGATGATGCGGGGGCTGGGCAGCAGTTATATCGAGCTTAAAGTTGACCCTGTTAAATTACCGGCGCCGCCGCGTGACCCGAATCGACCGGAAACAGAATTTTTGGTGGATAAAATGCTGCTGCAGGGCTCGACCGGTATGACCAGTGAGTTTTTCCCGGAAGAAAGCCAGGAAAAATTCGAAGAGCTGGTCGATACGATGAAAGATGTTCTGGATAACGCCAATGATATCATTGGTGACCCCAACACTAAGGAAAATCTCAAGGAAATTTTGGCTAATGTCTCTGATGCAACAAAGCAGGTCGCGGAGACGCTGGAAGAACTTCAGAGATTCTTCGTTGCCGGGACCGAGGCGAGCGAAGAATTAAGTGCAACGGTAAGAGAGCTGCGGCAAATTTTAGAGAAGGTCAACAGCGGCGAGGGCACCGCCGGCAAGCTCGTTGGTGATGCACGATTGTACGAAGGTCTGGTCGAGAGTACTGAGCAATTGCAAGTGGTGTTACAGGAGCTAAAGTCGTTGATAGATAAAGTCAGGGAGAAGGGCTTACGCTCCATATATTAGTGTAACTGTTTCCTTTTGTTTACCACAGTGTTTTATACCGCACCAAAACTGAGCGCATCGCCGTGCTTTTTGATACGGGGTTTGAATGTGTGACGTTTGAAACCTTTGCGTTTTTCACTTTCCGCGATAACCCGGCTTCGGCTCGGGCCTTCGCCGAGACGAGTCCGGATTCGGCCTGGGCAGCTTGGCGCCGGTAGCCCGCAGCCAGTCGCTCAATTTAGCGTCGAGCTCCTTGACCTTTTTCGGCAACTGCTGCGAGAGGTCGTTCTTCTCTGACAGGTCCGCCTTTAGATTAAACAGTTCGAAAGTCTTGCCCTCATACCGCTTGATAAGCTTCCAATCGCCTGCCCGGATGATGCTGTAGGGCACAATGTTGCCGTGAGCGCGATAGTGGGGGAAGTGCCAGAAGATTGCTTCCCGTTCAGGCGATTTGGTGCCGTTGGATTTGAGATGCTTAACAATGGAGACACCGTCAATAGCACGGTCGCGCGGCAGCGGTACACCGGCGGCTTCGCAAATGGTCGGGAAGTAATCGACGCTGGTAACCGGCTCGTGACTGACCGTACCCGGTTTTATGACTTTTGGCCAGCGGACAATCAACGGCTCGCGGATACCGCCTTCATACGGAGAGCCCTTGCCGGCACGCAGGGGAGCGTTGTTCGTTACGCCCAAGAGACCGCCGTTGTCGCTGGTGAAGATAACAACCGTCCGCTCGGCCAGGTTAAGTTCGTCGAGCACCGAACAAATTTTGCCCACGGCGTCGTCCACGCTCTCAACCATCGCTGCGTAGGTGGGATTTTTCTGGTTTGTGGGCTTCTTTGCTTTGTATTTGTCAATCAGGTTTTTCTTGCCCTGGATTGGTGTGTGTACCGCATAGTGGGACATATAGAGAAAGAAAGGCTTATCTTTGTGTTGGCGGATAAATTTGACTGCCTCATCAGCTTCGCGGTCGGTCAGGTACTCGCCTTTTTGGCGGGGCTTCAATGTCGGGATTTGGCCCTGACCCTTTCGGGAATATGGGTCAAAGTAGCTGGGCGGCTGGCCGAAGTCACAGCCGCCGATGTTGAAGTCGAAGCCCTGCTTGTCGGGGTACCAGTTGTCCGGGCCCAGGTGCCACTTGCCGATGTGGCAGGATGTGTACCCGGCCGATTTGAGGGCTTCAGCAATCGTGATTTCTTCAAGTTCCATCCACAGCGCGTTTGGCGGGCACAACAGCTTTCTGTTTTTGCCGCCGACGTAGTCAGTTGGGTTTTTCCTGTTTGCGGGAATTTTACCGCTCTGAAAGCGGGCGCGGATCCAGTCGGTGACGCCGAGGCGAGCCGGGTAGCGTCCTGTCATCACGGCCGCCCGGGTCGGTGAGCAGACCGCACAGGCGGCATAGCCATCGGTGAAACGCATACCCTCGGCAGCGAGGCGGTCGATGTTCGGCGTCTCGTAGAACTTGCTGCCGTAACAGCCGGCGTCCATCCAGCCCATGTCATCGATGAGGATTAAAACGAAATTGGGCTTATTCAGGGACGAACCACCTGCAAGCTGTTGAGGTCCGCTCGCGTATCCTGGAATGGCGAGTGACGCCGCGGCCAGACCAACTGCCTTTAGGAAATCACGACGAGTGTAATCGTATTTGCTCATCTTAACTTCTCCTTTTTGTGCTCTCTATTCTCATAACGAGCATCAGGTATCGAGCATCGAGCTTGCCATTATCACTACCGTCTGATTGATATGCGGCGCGGCGGCGGGGAAATAAATTTCCTGACCGCCGACTGAGCATACCTTAATGTGGTGCTCTATGTCGGCCTGGCCGATTCTCTCAGCCGGAATTGTAACCGAATACACGCTGCGGGCAATATGTGTAAGGGAAATTTTGTTAAATTTGCCTTTGAGACCAAAGCCAGAGTCAAAAGCCAGGCACCTTTTCTCGCCATAGTGACCTCTTTACATTGCGATATTTGTTTTGGTGATTTATTTTAACGATTAAACTGTGTTGTTGCAACTTCGATTTAAGTTCTTGATTTTTCCATTACACAATTTGAGCTATTGGTGTGTCGTAAAATTAACAAAAATTTTTATTTTTTTGCACCTTTCTCACATACACGCGGTAACTTCATATCTATAAAGTAATTAAGCAAAGAAGATTTTATTAACCAAACAGGCAAACTTTCTTGACGGACAATTGTTCTATAAGCTATAATCCCTCAAGTTTGTGAATGTGAACTCAAGTACCAAATAGTCGTAGTATAATTTATGAGGTACCATAAGATTCCAGATGAGACTATTCGGCGGTTGCCGATTTACCTAAGGGGCCTGCTGTTTTCGGCGGAACAAGGGCAAGAGAGTATATCCAGCCGAAATTTAGCCGATTTTCTCGGGATTAATTCCTGGCAGATAAGAAAGGATTTTTCCTATTTCGGCGACTTCGGCACCCCCGGAGTTGGCTATGATATCAAAAAGCTCATAAAACAAATTAATAAAATCCTCAAACTCAGAGTTGTTCGCAGGGCGGCTTTAGTTGGAGTTGGTAATTTGGGCTTGGCTATTCTGGCATATCCGGGGTTTAGAATATATGGTTTCGACATCGCTGCCGCTTTCGATATTAATCCTAAAAAAATTGGCAGGAAAATAGAGAACATCACGATTGAAGACGTTTCAAATCTGCGGACGTTGAAAAAACGACAAATCAACCTTGCGATTATAACCGTTCCCCAAGATGCCGCTCAGCAGACAGCCGACGCACTGGTCAAGGCAGGCGTAAAGGGTATCTTGAATTTTTCTCCGCATCATATTACAGTGCCCGGGAAAGTCAAAGTAATAACTATTGATATTGCGATGGACCTTGCTCGTCTGCCGTATTATATGCCGGCAGGTTGAGTTGCTAAAGCGTAGGTGAAAAAAGATGGAAACCGTCTTTATAAGTAAGTTAAAGCCGTTCCTGGATGCTGTGGCCGGACAGATGGAGCTTTATGTCCCGAAAAAGGCCGGAGAGCATTACGTATATAGTAGATACGACCCTTCTGCTGAGACCCCGGTGGAATTTAATAACATACGCACTTGTATGCCGATAAAGGAATTTTTGTTTCCGCTGCGCGAGCTGGCTGCAATTTTCCCCGAGGCGGCTGAGCCGGAAGAGGTAGAACCGTTCGCTGTATTCGGTCTTAAGGACTGTGATTTACGCTCCATCGAAATCCTGGATAAGGTTTTTGCAGATGAGGAGTTTCGGGACCCGTTTTATGTGGCGCGACGTGAGAATATGTTTATAATCTCGTCCGATTGCTCTGAGCCGGGCGAGAGCTGCTTCTGCAACCTTTTCGATGGTCGGCCCTTTGCCCGGAACGGATTCGATTTGAATGTTTCGAAGGTAAAGGACGGCTTTATTATCGAACCCGGTTCGCAAAAGGGCAAAGCTTTTATAGAAAAACACGCTGGTCTTTTTGCCGAGGCCGGTGAGACTTTACTGGCCGAGCGAGACGAAAACAGGGCCGGGACGCAAAATCAGCTTGAGCAAAACAATGCCGAACTCAGATTCGATGCGCCAATCAAAGAAATCGTGGAAAACAATCAGGATTCCGACGTCTTTGATGTTGAGGCGCAAAATTGTGTCGAATGCCAGGCCTGTACGAGGGTCTGTCCTACCTGTCACTGTTTCTATCTTTATGATACCAGGCAGAAGGATTACTTTGCCAAGATGAAGATGTGGGACAGTTGTATGAGGGTTGGCTATGCTGCCGTGGCCGGTGGTGCAAATCCCTATAAAATACTCGGCGATAGAATTAGACACCGTCTTCTGCACAAGTTTGTTTATTTTCTCGAGAGGTATGGTATCAATATGTGTGTCGGCTGTGGCAGATGCATCGATGGTTGTGCGGGTGAAGGGGATATCCGAACGATACTGCGAAAATTGAGTGAAGAACCTAAAGGTAAAGGTAGGAAAAAAGCAAAAATTGCAAAATGACTAAAAACCCATACCAACCTGTAAACGGCGAAATCGTTGACATTATAGATGAATCTCCGACGATTAAAACTTTTGTCGTTGTGCCGGAAGAAGATTTCAAGTTTGAAACAGGCCAGTTTGTGGAGCTGACCCTGCCGGGCGAAGGTGAAGCGCCGTTTACCCCCTCCTCGTCGCCGGCTGATAGTGAGAAAATGGAAATTACTATTATGGAAGCCGGGCGGGTGACGGCTTTATTGCACCGGTGCAGCAAGGGACAAAAGGTTGGTATTCGCGGGCCGTTCGGCAGCGGCTATCCGATTGACGATTTTGTCGGCAAACAAATTTACATTGTTGGTGGCGGTGTAGGTCTGGCGCCAATCAGGTCTCTGTTTTTGACTCTGGTCGATAGGATAAAAGATTTCAAATCCGTAGTTTGCCGGTTCGGAGCCAAAACGCCTGATGATTTTATTTACAAGAACACCCTTTTCGGCCCCTGGCAAAAAATTAAAGGCGTCGATATTAAACTTACCGTCGATGAGGCAACCCCTGCGAAAGCAGGGGCCTCCTGGGACGGAAACGTCGGCGTGGTAACCACAATCCTGGCGCCCGGTGATGTGAACATTAAAAACGCCGTGGCAGTGGTTTGCGGCCCGCCTATTATGATGAAATTTGCCACCTTAAAATTGTTGGAGTTCGGATTTCCGGCTGAAAATATCTATCTTTCAATGGAAAAAAATATGAGCTGCGGAATAGGTAAATGCGGCCATTGTATGCTTGGCAAATATTACGTTTGCAAGGATGGCCCGGTTTTTACCTATGAGCAAATAAAGGGCTACCCGAATATTTGGGATTAACTCGAACAAAGTACGAGATACGAAATTATGGGTGCGAAGTTAATAATCGATCTGGCAAAATGCAAACTTCAGGACGAATCCGATGTGCAGTGTTCATATAAGCATCACCCTGAAAACAAAGGAGTCGACTCGCTGCTGGAAATGATTCGTTTCGCCTTAATTTGTCGCAGGTGCGAAGCCGCCCCGTGCATCGAGGCCTGTCCCCGGCGGGCTTTAGAGAAGGTGCCGACGGAAAATGATGATGCCGGCATTCTTAAACGGGCAAATATGTTGTGCACCGGCTGCGGCACTTGTGCAATAGCCTGCCCCTTTGGAACCATATATACCGATTTGATACCTTTTCCCAGCAGCGTTTGCGATGTGTGCGAAGGCAGGCTGGGGGAGGGCGAAAAGCCGTTGTGTGTTACTACCTGTGAGGATGGAAGTATAGATTACAAAGAAGTTGCCGTGAAGGGTGATTTGGTAGAGGTCTTTGAAGATATCGTCGTTAAAGTCTCCGGCGGTACTCTGTGGGAACCATTTTTGAGGGAAAAGGAAAAGGCAAAGAAATGAGTGTCCCATTAAATGTTTTGTTCTGGATTGTTGTTATTCCAGGTACTGTTGTTCTCGGCCTGCTTGCTTGCTGGATAGTTCGCAAGGTCAGCGCCCTTGTGCAGTGGCGAGTCGGGCCGCCTCTCTTTCAGCCATTTTATGATGTCGTAAAATTGATGGGTAAGGAAATCCTTGTGCCGCAGGAGGCTCAAAAAGCCGTATTTATGGCAGCACCGCTTGTCGGGATGGCGGGGGTGCTGCTGCTCTCGATAATGCTTTGGCGGGTAGCTTTCGTCCCGGCAAAGCCCTTTGTCGGTGACATCATTGTAGCGATTTATCTAATGGTTTTGCCTTCACTGGCACTGATTCTCGGCAGCAGTGCCAGTGCCAGTCCTCACGCAGCAGTTGGCACGAGTCGGGAAATGAAACTGGTTATGGGCTATGAGCTGTCGCTGGTGCTGGCGTTGATAGTCGTCATTATAAAAACCGGTGGAACGCTCAACCTGGCCGAAATTGCTCAGCATACGACCGTTTTCAGTATATCCAATATGCTGGCATTTCTGGTTGCTTTGTTATGTGTTCAGGCAAAACTCGGGTTTGTCCCGTTCGATATAGCTGAGGCGGAGACCGAGGTTGCCAGCGGCGTTTTGATGGAATACTCAGGGGCTTTACTTGCTGTCTGGAAGCTTGCCCACGCAATAATGCTCGTGGCGCTGCCTTTGTTTTTAGTGATAGTGTTCCTCGGCGGCTTCGATGTCACATTTTTAACAATGGTATTCCGTGGCACCTTCGAGCCCACACTAATAATGCCGTTGGTATGGAGTATCTGCAAGTATGTGTTGGTATTGGTTTTGTTGATTCTAATCAAAAACACAAACCCCCGTGTTCGTATTGACCAGGCAATGAAATTCTTCTGGGTTTACTGCGGCGTTGCGTTGGTAGCCGCTATTATTCTGGCAACAATAGGTAAGAATTTTGGCGTCAGTTGGCTGTAAGGTGGATTTATGAGCTGGAAAATATGGTCATTGAAAAAATCACCGTGGGTATTTCACGTTAATACCGGCGCCTGCAACAACTGCGATATCGAAATTGTTAATTTGCTGACGCCGAAGTTTGACGTTGAGAGGTTTGGTATCAAATTGGTTGGCTCGCCCCGACACGCTGATGCCTTGCTGGTAACCGGCGTAGTGACCCGCCAGGCGGCGCCGCGACTGCAGGAAGTGTATCGGCAAACCTCCAAGCCCTGTGTTGTCTTTGCAATTGGTGCCTGTGCTTGTGACAAAGGAATATTCACAACCGGTTACCATGTGGTCGGCCCCGTAGATAAAATAATCAGGGAAGTAGACCCCAATGCAATTATTGCGTATGTGCCGGGCTGTCCGCCGAAGCCGGAAGCAATGATATCCGGCATAGTTCAGGCACTGTCGGTTTTGTAACAGGATAAAATATGAACCAGGAAGAACTAAACAACAGGTTAACAGAAATAAAGGATAAGCTTACAGCAGTCGAGCAGCCGGCGGACAATAGAATATGGCTTACCTGCGAAGCCGAAAACAGCTACGAAATCAATAAGTTCCTGTTTGAAGAAGTGCCTTTGCGATTTGTGATTGCTACGGGCATCGATTCTGACGACTGCTTCGAAGTTCTCTATCATTATGCGTATGACGAAACCGGCTGTATGATTACCTTAAAAGCTAACATCGGCGACCGCGAAAAGCCTGCCATCGAATCTATCGCACCGTTCCTGCCCGGTGCAGAGTGGATAGAAAGAGAAATCCACGACATATTGGGAATCGATTTTAAGAACCATCCTGATATGAGGCGGTTAATCTTGTCCGATGATTGGCCTGAGGGTGTTTATCCGTTGAGAAAAGATGCGGAGAAGCCGGTAAGTCGGCCAGACGGTGAACCGTTGACCCGTCCAACCGTCCAGTCGCAATCGCCTGCCCGGCGGACCGTCCCACTGTCGAAACCCGTTGTGGTAGTCGGCCCGTTTCATCCGCTGCAGGAAGAGATGGAATTTTTCCAGCTATCCGTCGATGGCGAAATCGTAACGGATATTGATATGAGAATATCTTATAACCATCGCGGCATAGAAAAAATCAGCGAATCGCTGCAATTTGACCAGGTTCCGTTTCTGGTGTCCCGTATATGCGGAATTTGCTCGGCTTCGCATCCTCTTGCTTATGTTCAGGCGGTGGAAGAGCTTGCCGGCATAAAGCCGCCCGAGCGTGCCCTTTATGTGCGAACAATTATCACCGAGCTTGAGCGCATCCACAGCCATATCCTCTGGGTAGGCCTGGCGGGGCACTTCATCGGCTACGATACCGTCTTTATGTGGGCGTGGAAATACCGCGAGCCGGTGCTTGATTTGCTCGAAGAAATAACAGGCAACAGAAATAATTACGGAAATGTTAAGGTTGGCGGCTGCCGTGAAGATGTCCCCAATGACCTTATTCCCAAGATACTAAAAGAACTTGACGGAATTGAAAAGAAAATGGAGATGATTACCAAGGCGGTGCTCGACGACCCTGTTCTGCACGCTCGGCTCAAAGGTGTCGGCGTACTGAGCAAAGCCGATGCTGTAAAATATGCGGTAACAGGCCCGACGGCCAGAGCCAGTGGTGTCGCTATTGACGTGAGACGCGATGACCCATATGCGGCATACGCTGATTTGGACTGGAATGTAATCAGCCAACCCGAAGGTGATGTCTTTGCGAAGGCTGTTGTCCGTCTTCTCGAGACCTTTGAATCCATTAAGATAGTCAGACAGGCCCTCGAAAAGCTACCGGACGGCCCTGTTGCTGCAGAAGTTAAGGAAATTCCGCCGGGTGAAGCGGTCGGACACGTTGAGGCACCAAGAGGCGAAACGTTTCATTATGTCCGCAGCGACGGCGGCAACAGGCCGGTCCGACACAAGGTCAGAGCGCCGAGTTTTGTTAATGTGCCTTCGTTTAAGGCCTCGTGCATCGGTGGACATATTGCTGATGTTACAATTACGCTCGCAGCGGTTGACCCCTGCTATAGTTGCACCGAGAGATTGGCTGTTGTTGATAATAATAAAGTTATACACGACTATGATACACTGCTGCAATTGAGTCGCGAGAAAACGGCACGAATTAGAAAAGAAATGCTCTAAAGACGGAGGATTTACAAAATTGGATAACATTTTGTCCATCACGGTTTTCTTACCGCTGATTGCAGGTTTTGTTCTGCTGTTTTTGCCGAACAAAATGCGGTATTTCTTTAAGGGATTCACGCTGATTATTTCGGTTTTTGTCTTTGCAAGGTCGATCCAGATATTCAGATTCGGCTCACCTGATTACGCATGGCCTATTTTTCAGATAGATAACCTGAAATTAGACTTGTTATTGACCGCCAGGCCGCTGGGGGCGTTTATATTGATGTTCGCTATGGGTTTTGGCCTGTTAATAACCTTGTATTCATTGAAATCACGAGCCACGAACTCCGGAGCACGAGCCACGAATATTTATTATGGTGCCATTTTGCTTACAATAGGCGGCTCAGCAGGAGTATTGCTTTCCAATCATTTACTGCTTTTATTGATATTCTGGGAAATTGTTACCGTTTCGCTGTATCTTCTTATAACCACGGGCGGCAAAAACTCCAATTTCGCAGCGACGAAAAGTTTCGCGATGATAGGGGCCTCTGATGCCGCTTTCCTGCTCGGCATAGCAATGGTATGGGTACATTCAGGGACGTTTGTCATCTCGGATATTAGCCTGGAAACTACTTCTGCAGTCTCAATTATCGCCTTCTTGTTGCTTATGACAGCCGCTGTTACCAAGGCGGGTGCGATGCCCTTACATACCTGGCTGCCCACCGCAGGTGAATATGCGCCGGTTTCAGTAATGGCACTTTTGCCTGCTGCAATAGACAAACTTTTGGGCATTTTTCTGCTGGTAATAATCGTAAAAGAGATATTCATACTTAAGTCAGCCGCTTTAAGTGTTGTCCTGGCGATTATCGGTGCGGCTACAATCATTATTGCTGCGATGGTGGCAATAGTGCAGCACAATATTAAGAAGCTGTTGGCCTACTCTGCAATTAGTCAGGTTGGCTATATGGTCTTGGGCATAGCGACGATGACGCCCGTAGGCATTGCTGGTGCAGTATTTCATATGTTGAACAATGCAATCTATAAATGTTGCTTATTTCTTGGGACAGGGGCGGTTGAGCAGGCAACCGGAACGGCTGAGATGGATAAACTCGGCGGCCTGGGCAAAAAAATGCCACTAACCTTTGCTACTTTTCTCATTGCCGCTCTGAGTGTTTCCGGTATACCGCCATTCAATGGCTTCGTTTCTAAATGGATGGTATATCAAGGCGTAATCAAGATGGGAACGGAGAGTGCGGTTGCAGGGGCCAGATTATGGCCTATCTGGCTGATTGCCGCTATCTTCGGAAGTGCGCTTACCCTGGCATATTCGGTAAAGATTATACACTCGGTGTTTCTTTCACGTTTGCCTTCTGAACTTAAAGAGGTAAAGGAAGTTTCGCTGCCTATGAAAGTCCCAATGGTTATACTTGCTTTGCTGTGTGTGTTTTTCGGCGTCTTTTATCTGATACCGCTTGAGCGGTTTATTTATCCTGCATTGGGTATGGAAGCTGATGCGGAAATTTTGAGTACTTGGGCTTCTGGGCTGGCCACAATCCTGATACTGATTGGTATTGGTCTTGGTGTGCTCGTTTGGCTTATCGGGAAACTGTCAAGAATGGTCAGAATCGTGCCCACCTGGACCTGCGGCGAAATCCAGACTAATGAACAAATGACGGTACCGGGAACGCATTTCTACAAAACGGTTTCCTCTATGGGCGGATTAAAGCAGCTTTATACAGGCCAGGAAAAAGGCCATTTCGACACATATAATCAGGGCGGCAGAGTAGGGCTGGCCTTGACAGGGTTTCTGCGATGGCTGCATTCCGGCTTGCTGCCGATGTATTTGACCTGGGTAACTCTGGGATTATTGATAATTCTATTTATAATTTGCAGGATTTGGTGAGGAAGCGAAAAGAAATCAAAAATTAAGATGCAAAAATCAAAATGACATATAAAAATGCAAAAAGTAAAAAAGAAGGAAGCCACAGAGAATACAGAAGTGCATAGAGACAACAAAAAAATATAAATTATATCCCCTGAGTTCTCTGTGAACTCTGCGGCAAAAATTGAAAGTGAAAAATTTGAATTTTGATTTGTAATTTTGATATTTAATTTTTGATATTTAATTTTAAGCTTTAAGTTATGGTTTTTAGCTTTTAGTTTGACGGTGAGGTAAGTATGGCTATATTCTACATTTACATTTTACTCTTATTTATGATAATTGCTGCGATTATTGCGGTGGAAACCAAGTATCTGTTAGGGGCCGTGATTTGCATTGGTGCAGTCGGCTTCGGCGCTTCTATAATGTTTCTGTTTCTGCGAGCGCCGGACATTGCAATAACTCAGATTGTTGTGGAAGTTTTAGGCTTGATTATCCTGATTCGTGCCTGCATTTCTCGCGAGCTGACTTTTATCAGCGGTCCCAGAGAATTTTTCGGAGTGGTTGTTTCGGTGGTAATTATCTTCGTAATTTTCCTGGCCGGCATTAGAGTCCTTGAGACCTTGCCTGATTTCGGAACAGCCATTTTTGCCGAGGCACCTGAGGCTGCCTCCCAAACGTACATAGCAGAGGGCTTACAGAAAACAGGAGCGGCAAATATTGTGGCCTCGGTCATTCTGGATTTCCGTGCCTACGATACCCTCGGCGAGGCGACCGTACTGTTTACTGCGATTATCGGCGCCACTGTTATAATGCGAAGAAAGCCCAAAAAGCTGCTGGAGGACGAGTAGAAAAATCAAAAATTAAAAATCAAAATGCAAAATGACAAAGCAAAATTCAAAGATGACGCGAGGTGTCATTGCGAGGGAGCGAAGCGACCGAAGCAATCTCATTGCTTAGGTTTGAGATTGCCACGCCCTCATTTTGTTCGGGCTCGCAATGACGTCTTAATTTTACATTTTGATATTTGAATTTCTTGGTGGACTACCTGTAGTTGGCAAGAAAGGATGAAACTAATGAAGGGTATGACAATAATAGTAAAGACCATCAGCAGCTGGGTCAAGGTGCTCATCTTTTTGTTCGGCATTTATATTATTCTTTTCGGCCATCTTACTCCGGGCGGCGGCTTTGCCGGCGGTGTCATTTTAGCTTCTTCCTATGTGCTGCTTATGCTGGCATTCGGCAGAGAATTTGCAGAAGAAAATCTCTCTCTACCCGTTGCCTCGAAACTTGATTGTGTCGGTGCGTTGCTCTTTGGTGCCGTAGCCCTGTGTGGGCTGCTTTACGGCGCAGCCGGCTTCTTCTGGAATTTTATCCATCAAGAATACTTAGTGGGCACAGATTACGAATTCAATCTCGTAAGTGCGGGCACCATCCCGCTGTCGAATATTGCTATTGGCCTGAAGGTCGGTGCTTCACTATTTCTGGTCGTTCTTGTTCTCTCGATGTTCAGACCCGATACGTCAGCTGAGGACTCTAACGAGAAGGAGTAAAATCAATGCCTTATGCGTTATGCTTTTTATTGTTTGTGATTGGCCTGTATTGTGCGGTCGTCAAAAAAAATATGGTTAAGATTGTTATCGGCATTATGGTTATGGAATATGCCGTCAACCTTTTCCTGATTATGCTCGGCTATCGGCTCGGCGGTATAGCACCGATTGTTGGCAAAGAGGACGTAGCCGGCGCCGGTGGCCAGGTTACTGACTTGTTCGTAAGTAGCTCCGTTGACCCGCTGCCTCAGGCCCTTGTACTTACCGCGATCGTTATTAGCTTGGGTTCATTAGCTCTTATGATTTCGATATGCATTAGAACGTACGAAAAATACGGCACCTTCGACATCACCGAGATAAGGAGGTTAAAAGGATGAGCATACCGTTACCTGTTTTCATTGCTGTTCCTCTGGTAACGGCGTTTTTGCTGCCGGTTTTCAGCAGTCTTGGCAGAAAAGGCAAGGCCGTTGCGACAGTGCTGGCTAACTTCGTAACCGTTTCACTGCTTGTAATGGCTGTTGCTTCTATCGGCCAATTCCGTGTCTACGAAGTGGGCAAATGGTCCATCCCGCTCGGAATTAATCTTGTCCTTGACGGCTTAAGCTCTCTTTTACTTTTGGCTATTAGCGTCGTCAGCGCCGCTGCGATGCTCTTTAGTGCCAGATATATGGAGCAATACACCGCCAAGGCAAAATACTTGTGCCTGTTTCTGCTTATGGTCGCAGGTATGAACGGTGTCGTACTCTCCGGGGACATCTTCAATCTGTTTGTGTTCCTCGAAATTGCTTCAATCGCCTCCTATGCACTGGTCGGCTTTGGCTGTGAGCACGAAGAGCTCGAGGCATCCTTCAAGTATATGGTCCTGGGCAGCATCGGTTCTATATTTGTCCTTTTTGCGGTTGCCCTTGTTTACGGTAACACCGGCTCGCTTAATATGGCCTACATCTCAAAAGCAATCCAAGGCTCGGGTCTGAACGCCGGCCTTTCCTTTGCTATGGCTTTGTTTGTTGTTGGCTTCGGCCTGAAAGCCGCTCTGGTGCCGTTCCACGCCTGGCTGCCAGACGCACATCCGTCGGCTCCTGCTCCGATTTCTGCTATGCTCTCCGGCATCCTCATAAAAACCCTTGGCATCTATGCCCTTGCTCGCGTGGTTTTCAATGTTTTCGGCGTTTCAGTCTCAATGGGCTGGCTCCTGGTCGTACTCGGCCTTTTGAGCATGGTTGCCGGGGCATTTCTGGCAATAGGACAGGAGGATTTCAAGCGGCTCTTGGCTTATTCGAGCATCAGCCAGATAGGCTATGTAGTCCTCGGCCTCGGCCTTGGTGGACTTATCATTGCCAGAGACGGCAATGTAGCCTGGGCTTCGCTGGCTATTCTTGGCGGTCTCTTCCACCTCGTCAACCACGCTGTTTATAAGTCCTTGTTGTTTTTGACCAGCGGCTCAGTCCAGATGTCAACCGGCACAAGACAGCTAAAACAGATGGGTGGGCTCGCAGAAAAATTACCCTTCACGCGCGCAACTTGCACCGTGGCCTCGGCCTCCATCGTCGGTATTCCGCCTTTTAGCGGGTTCTGGAGCAAGCTGATTCTCGTAATTGCAGCAGTTCAAGCTCACTTTTACTGGGTCGCAGCAATAATTGTTTTTGTAAGTTTGTGCACCTTAATTATGTATTTGAAGGTTCAAAGATATGTCTTCCTTGGTGAGCTGCCGGAAAATCTCCAGCAAATAAAAGAAAACAAGGGCTCTATGCTCGTTGCAATGGTATTCCTGGCTTGTTTGTGTGGGCTGATGGGATTGCTTTTAGTGCCGGCTTTGAGGTCTAATATCCTCCAGCCGGCTGTGGATGTGTTGACGGACGGCATTTCGTATTCGGCTAATGTAATTAAGATGTCAATGAAAGTGTAAAAATATGAGACGGTTGATTTATTTTGTTTTAGCGTTTATTATCTGGATGTTGCTAACCTGGCAGATTGATGCTCAGGTGATAATTGCCGGTTTGATAGCCTCGGTAATCGTGGCACTTTTGTTCCACGAAATCTTGCCGAAGGAATATCGCGTATTTATCTCGCCGGTACGGGTGTTTTGGGTTTTGGTTTATCTGCCGGTATTCTTCTATTATGTATTAAAGGCTAATCTTGATGTTGTCTATCGCGCTTTGCACCCAAAAATGCCGATAAAACCCGGAATCGTAAAAATAAAAACCATTCTAAAAACGGAATCCGGAATCACCGCCCTGGCTAATTCCATCACTCTTACCCCGGGCACTTTGACAGTGGATTTGACGGACGATGGCGGGGACCCCGCTTCGCGGGAGACCTTTTTGTATATCCACTGGATCAATGTCAAATCTGACGACGTCGAGCAGGCGACCGAGCTCATTGCTCGAAGGTTTGAGTGGTTCCTGAAGAGAATCTTCGAATAAGAAAGAGATAGCTTATGATAACGTTATTTTACATCGGCTTATTTGTGTGTTGCTTCTTGTGCCTGTATCGCATAGGTCGCGGCCCCAGTGCTCCGGACAGGACCGTGGCTATTGATATATTAGGCATAGTCATAGTGGGTTTCTGTGCCATTCTTGGACTGGCTACCAAAAAGGATTTTTATCTCAACATCGCTCTTGCCTGGGCACTGCTGAGCTTCATCGGGACTATAGCACTGGCAAAGTTTTTGGAGGGCAGAAGTTTCGATGAGTGATATTATTGGGTACATACTAATAATCGTTGGAATTTTGTTCGATATATTCGGCTGTATAGGCCTGGTTCGCTTCCCCGATGTTTACAACCGCTTACAGGCCTCGACCAAATGTGTAACTCTCGGCACTATTTTACTGTTGGTCGGCGTCGCCGTCATTAGCGGTTTAGGGGCCACAAGCGCCAAAGCGATAATCTGCGCTGTGTTTATATTGATAACCTCACCTACCGCCGCACATGCAATTGCCAAAGGTGCTTATGCTTCTGGGGTGGCATTGTGGGAAAATAGCGTCGTTGATAAATACGCAGAAGAAAGTAAAAAATAAAAACGAAATACGAGATACGAATATGCGTTTACCAAAGTTAAGAGAATTAAAAGAAGCCGTTACAGCGGTCTTTTCGCCGCGGTTTACCACCCGGTTTCCCGCGGAGCCTTGCGTGGTGCCGGAAAAATATAGAGGCAAGCCTGAATTTGACCTCGATACCTGTATCGGCTGCGGTGCATGTGTAAATGTCTGTCCGACCGAAGCGCTGACTCAAATTGACGACCTCGAAGCTAATCCGCCGACAAGAAAAATCACACTTCGATACGATACCTGCATCTTTTGCGGCAACTGCAGGGACAACTGCACGACGGAAGATGGTATAAAGCTCTCGAACGAGTGGGATTTGGCTACTCTGGACAGGGAAAGCACCATTGAAACCCACGAATATGAGCTTCAACTATGCGAAAAGTGCGGGGCGGTGATAGGCACCAAAAAACATCTCATCTGGCTTTATGAAAAACTTGGCCCATTGGCCTATACCAATCCTTCACTGTTGATTGCCAAAAGCGGCGAGCTGCTGACGAAGCCGCAGGATATTGAGCAACAGCCTGATAAAGACATCCAGACAAACGATTTTATGCGAATCTTGTGCCCCAAGTGTAAATGCGAACTGAATATCCGCCTATGAAAAATGCAATGGGCACTGAAGAACAACTTTTCGAGCGGCTAAATAAACTACGTGATTCGGCGACGGTTATTGTCGGAATCGGCAATATACTAAAAGGTGACGATGGAGCCGGGCCGCTTGTTTGTGAGCAGCTTGCCGGAAAGGTCTGTGCCGAGCTGATAGATGCCGGAACCGTGCCTGAGAATTATATCCAGCCCATCATAAAAAAAGCTCCGCAGAATTTGCTTATTATTGATGCTATCGACTTTGGGGCCTCGCCTGGAACAATAAATATATTCAAACCTGAGCAATTAAACTCATCTGTTTTCTCGACGCATACACTCTCGCCCCGCTTATTTGCTGATATGGTCTGCCAGAATATCAACGTTGATGTGTACTTTGTTGGAATTCAACCTGCACAAACGCAGTTGGGTCAATCTATATCCCCCGAGGTAGGCCAGGCGGTCCAATGGCTTGTGCGTGTCCTTACCGAGATTTTCCCGCCCGGAGAATAAGTCATATTGCGTATATCGTATTGCGTTCGGCGCATAACGAAAACGGATTACGCATGACGGAATACGCCCGACAGGATTCGAACCTGTGACCTTCGGTTTAGGAAACCGATGCTCTATCCTACTGAGCTACGAGCGCTTCATTTTTTAACTCTCTGTAATATAAGAGGTTACTACGCATTTTGTCAACTCCTAAAGCATTCAAAAGGAGCAAAATAAGCAAATGGTGTCAGTTTGGTGTCAGTTTGCAGAAGCTTTAGCCAAAATATCGTTCAATACTTTGTTTGCAGTGACTAAATCTTCGGGCCGCACAGTCAAGTAGTATTTCCTTGTTGTAGAGATGTCCGAATGTCCTGCAAGTTGCTGAACCACTTGGATTGGTAATTGGCCAGCCCAGTTGGTAATGGCGGAGCGGCGAAGGTCATGGAAACTACATTCTACAATGCTCGCTCGGCGACGAATAATATCAAAATCTCTTCCAAAGTTGTTGATGACATCCGACCGTGAATTCCATTTACCAGCCTTTTGACGTTCTCGAATTCTCTCAAGACGTTGTGGAGAGATGAAAATATACGGAAAACTTTCTTTAGCTTGGACCTGTAAGTTTGCCAGCAGTTGTGCTGTTTCATCAGCCATCGGAACAACACGTTTTTCATGATCTTTTGGTTCCCACTTGATTGTTTCCGCAGTTTCCTTCTTAGGGCTGATACGGATTTGCTGATTTTCAAAATCAACGTTTATCCAGGCCAGATGCAGTATCTCATTACGTCTAAGACCACTGCCATACGCGACTGAAATCAAGGCCTTCCACCAAAGGTTCTTGGCCTCATTCACCAAGGCACGATACTCCTCGATTTCAATATACCTTATTTCGTTCTCAGTTGTTTTACGTTTTTTGATCTTAGCAAACGGATTCTGTCCTTCAGCCAGATAACCACGCGGCTCTATTGCCAAATTGAAGATACGATGCAAAGTGCCAATATCCTTATTCACAGTTGCCGGACAGCATCCTGATGCTAATCGATGTGCAATAAAAGCTTCTGCGTTTCGTGGCTGGATTTTCGAAAGCATGATTGAACCACCTATATAATTTTCAAAGAACTTCAATGCTCGCATATGTTCTTGTATTGTCCCATAAGCAACTTGGCCTTTCATGACCTGCTCATGCTCAAGACAAAACTCATGTAATGTGACCTTTTTGGGTTTATCGGCTTTACCTAAACATACACGTTTCTGCAATTCTGATGCGTACTTTTGAGCCTCCTTTCGTGTCTTAAAAACTTTTCCATACCTTTGTCCGTTGGTACCGTACCATCTTGCAATCCAACGATGTCGTCTCTTTCTCGGCCACTCTGACTCTGGAATTGGCTTACCATTTTT
>JAUWBI010000067.1 GCA_030601745.1 Phycisphaerae bacterium | reverse complement strand
GCGCAGATTGACGCTGATTTGTTTTTAGCCAGCTTTGGCGTCTTTGTCCGAATCTTTGTTCGATGCAAGCATCTACAGAAGCTTCGTCCTCATCCGCCGGGCCATTTTTCAATGCCCCATTTGGGAAGCTGGCGAAAAAGGGGTTTTATTAGCTATGAAAAGGCACAAAATGAGCAAAAGTCAACTAAAAAACGAATAAAAAGAATTCACCGCAGAGAACGCAGATTCCTTTCTACTCTGTCGGGATGGTAGGTTACCCTTATGTATATAAGTATAGCGGTTAGCTTGGACCTGAAGGGGTTGGTTGCTTCTTCCATTGTTTGAATTCTATTTTGCCGTCTTTTGTTTTTTCCATTACTGACATATTATTGAGATCATCATTTAAGATTAAATGACCTGTGGCATCAGCTTCTCCGGTTAGTAAAGTTGGAGCTTCTTTCCCTTCAATAATTCTAATGTTATATTTTCCCCCCAAGCCCTCAAATGTCCCTTCAATACTTATATTTTGAAACTTTTTCTCTGGTTCAGATATGGGAATACCAACTTTAGCGGCTAGAAGTGAAGACAGAAAGCTTTGGTCAGTTTCTTTTTGAGTCCTTATATTAAATGACTTTGTACTTTCATCATAGTTTAATTTTCCATTACCCCACGGAGTTTCCCACATACCATCAATTCCGTCCTTTGTTATGTTCATATCTGGACATAAAGCTTTTGAGTGTCTAACTCTGTACTGGCTTTCTTTTCTTGCTTCTGATAATATCTCCTTTTCTTTCTCCGCCTCTTTCTTGTGCATGTCATCTAATTTCTCTCTAGCATTTGCTACCCTTGGGCTTACTTCGACACCATTAGCATAAAGTTTATTCGCCTTATCAATCATTCTTTTAGCATCAATAATAAAGCCTGCATCTAAATATTTATGTGCAAGATTTCCCATGCCCCAACTACTATCATAATCAGCGGCTTTTATATAACTCTGCACACTTTTACCAATAAGATTAAGTCTACCATATGATGCGCCTAAGTTATTTAGCCCCGCACTATGATTCTTAATATCATCCGTTAGTTTTTTATAGTGCAGCAGTCCCAATTTTTCATTATTATTGTCGCTATAAGCATAAGCCAAATCAAATCTGAGTTTGGCATTATGTGGATTAATATTCAAAGCAGCTTCACCATGTGCAAAAAAGCTCTCAATTTTACCGTTTTCCTTGGATATTCTCGCCATGGCCTCTAGTATTTCCGCTTTTTGCTCCTCCAAGTTAGTGTCAAAGAGTGGATCGTTCAATGTGTTTATAGCATCATTATATTTTTCATCTAGACTAAAGCACCAAGCAGCTTGAATATATGCATCAATTAATCCCTTCTTTTTGTCTGTATCACTTATGTCATGATATTTGTCTTTAGCGGATAAGAAAATCTCTGTGGCTTTTTCAAATTCCCCCCTTTCTTTGTAATGATAACCGAGTTGCTTAATTACACGCGGATTATCTTCGTTCTCTTGTACTAATTTCCGCAGCTTCTCAAAGGCGCTCTTATCACCAAGTGAATGGGATTCTCTAAGAACATATGCACGCAACGGAGCCCTGTCATCATCGTCAAATGCTACCTCGGCTTTTTCATCAAATATTCTCTGCGCTTTTGAGTAATCTTTGTCCTTAAACAATGCTTCAAAAACCTTTTTAAGCACCTTATCCTTCTCAGTTTTCATTCCTTCCTTTGGCTGTCGTTCCTGTTCTTCGGGTTTGGTACTATCGGGTTGTTCGCTTTCTTTTGTTGGCGGCTCGGCTGCTCCTCCTGTAATCTTGGTCTTTACGTCATTGATTATTTCACTTAATTTCGTGAAACTTTCTTCTATAGAATTTCTCTTAAATGGAATGTAGTCTATATTTCCTTGGAGTTTTGGAAAGCCACGAACTCCATCTTCTACTAATAAAACTAATCCTCTATTAGAGCCTATCGCAAAGCCAGATTCCTGAATCACCCAGTTAGAAGTTGAGTACTCTTTGATTTTTCTTGGTTTGCAAAACCATGCTATCTTCTCTTTTTGACAAATTGGCTTATCACAAGTGAAAACCCCTACAAAAATCTCACATTCCAAGATTAAATCTGTGATTTTCTCATCAATTGATTTACTCCTCGCCTTTTTGGCACCTATGCATTTTATATCGTGCGCTTCTATATGTTCTACGATCTTTTGTATCAGCGAGTCATACTTTTCGTCAAAATCACGCCCAATAAATGCTTTCATCTGCTAATCCTTCTAAATAGTTCTGACTAACGTTACCCGTAATTTATCACTCAACCCGCCTTTGGCGGAATACCAATAATCAATAGTAAATAATCAATTCAACAGCCGCCCCGGTTGCTTTTGCCTCCACGTGAGCAGTTAGTTATTCCTTATCCTTCCAGTTCTCCCATTTTAACAGCTCCGGGTCATTCATATTATTAATCTATTGCTTACAAATATATTAAGTTCTAACTCTCTCCCTTCCCTTCGATTTCACTCAGGGTAAACTCCCAAGCTCAGGGTAAACTCACTTGGGAGAGGGTTTTCTTCAAAGCGTTCCCACAGGGCGTGCTGGCGATGCACCCCCGTTGTTAGCTGGTCCCCCGCACCAAATGACGCAAGCTTGCTATTTCGTGCGGGGCAAGTGTAATTATACCCTTTTGGTCAAAAACTGCAAGATTTAATGCTCAGCAAAAATAATCCCCCCAGCACAGGACTGGGGGCTATATATAAAAATACTCCCTCGTCGCAAGATGATTGTCCCCCCAGCACAGGGAAGAGATAGTTTTGAGTTTTAAGTGTTTAGTTTTGAGTTGGGATTGAGATTGGTACCCATCGCAAGGGTGGGTAAAACGACAGAAAATCCCCCCGGCACCCATCCTTCGTTAAAACTACGGAGGGCAAGCAGGTGGCGGGGGCTAAAAATACTATAAAAACGGACAAAAACCCCCAACATAAAGTTGGGGGCTAAATAACCCGCTGCGGTGCAAGGGGCAAAAAATAGTTATCGGCTGCCCTGTAAGTTGCCGAAAAATAATTGACAGAGGGTGGTTGGTTTTGTATAATTCTGTTGTATTTGTATGAAAACATGCAAATACGGCCCTGAGACATCCCTAAGGGATGATTACGGGATTATGGCAGGGTTTTAAATCTTCGGGCGGTTCGGTCGTCTTTTTAGGTAAAGGCGATTGGCTTCCCGGGGCGGCCCGGCGGAGCCATAATTGAGGATTCCTGAAAAGCAGGAGTTCTTCCGGAATAACGAGTTTGCACGGCCAAGATGGCCGTGTTACAATGTTTATCAGGAAAGGGGTAAGAAATGAAGTCCAGGCCTCGCTCATCGGCTGGTTCAGCCGCTTCTACAGATAAATCCTCTTCCCGCTCAAAGGCGGGAATGACACCCTTGCAAAAGCAGGGGAAAACAGGCGCACAGATAATAGTCGACACTCTTATCGAGCAGGGTGTCGATACAATGTTCGGCTATACCGGCGGCGTGGTGCTGCCTTTGTTTGACAGATTATACGATGCGCCGATTAATTTTATAATTCCGCGTCACGAGCAGGGCGGCTGTCATATGGCTGATGCCTATGCGCGTGCCAGTGGAAAAGTCGGCGTTGTTGTTGCGACCAGCGGACCCGGTGCGTGCAATTTGGTTACCGGTCTTGCTACGGCGATGATGGACTCGGTGCCGGTAGTTGCACTTACGGGGCAGGTTCGTACAGAGCTTATTGGAAATGACGCATTCCAGGAGGCCGACACTACCGGCATTACCCGTCCGATTACAAAATACAACTGTATTGTCAAGGAAGCCGGCGACCTGGCAAGAACAATTCGAGAAGCATTTTATATTGCTTCGACTGGTCGGCCGGGTCCTGTACTGATTGATATACCGGTTGACGTTGAGGTCGCCAAGTGTAGTAATGATGGGCCGGTGGAGATGAAACTGCCCGGTTATCGGGTTCGGACGAAAGGGAACGCCAGACAGATATCAATGGCTGCTGAAGTGATAAACAAATCGGAGCGGCCGGTGCTTTATGTTGGCGGCGGGGTTATTAGCGCAAACGCAAGCGAAGAATTAAGAATGTTGGCTGAGAAAGCGCATCTACCCGTAACAACGACACTTCTTGGGTTGGGTAGTTACGACCAGAGAAGGCCCGAATCGCTGGATATGCTCGGGATGCACGGAGCCGCCTATGCTAATTATGCCGTGCAGGAATGCGATTTGTTAATTGCCGTAGGGGCCCGGTTTGATGATAGAGTTACCGGCAAGATTAAGGAATTCGCTCCGAATGCAAAGGTAATCCATATCGATATTGACCCGGCCAGTATATCGAAGAATGTTCACGTCGATATTCCAGTTGTGGGTGATGCGAAAGTTATACTGGCTGAATTGGTTAAGGAAATAGAATTCCGCGAGAGAAAGCGGTGGTTTAAGAAAATTGCCGATTGGAAAGCTAAGTTTCCATTTAATTATGACAGGAATTCATCGACGATTAAGCCGCAGTATGTTGTCGAGGAAATTTGTCGTCAAACGAAGGGCCGCGCGATTATAACTACCGGTGTCGGGCAAAATCAGATGTGGGCTGCTCAGTTTTATCGATTCAGCAGGCCCAGGCAGCTTATAAGCTCCGGCGGACTCGGCACAATGGGCTATGGCCTGCCGGCTGCCATAGGCGCTCAGGTAGCCAGACCGACAGAGACCGTTATTGATATTGACGGTGACCATAGTTTTAATATGACTATGACGGAGCTTCGCACGGCTGTTGAGAACAAGCTGCCGATAAAGGTTTGTATTTTGAACAACGGATATATGGGAATGGTTCGGCAGTGGCAGGAGCTTTTCTATGGTAAGCGTTATTCCAAGAGTTACCTGTCCAATCCTGATTATGCAACCGTGGCGCGTGCGCTTGGGGCGGTCGGGATAACTGTTGATAAGAAAGCTGATGTTACCAAGGCAGTTAAGGCGATGCTGGCTGAAAAGCAGCCCTGTGTGGTTGACTTTAGAGTCGAGCGGGAAGAAAATGTCTGGCCGATGGTTGCGGCCGGCAAAAGTCTAAGTGAGATGGACGGGCTTGATATATTGGAAAGGTTAATCTGATTTGAGCTTAGAAAGTGGTATGAAAAATGAAGCATATAATAAGTGCACTGGTTGAAAATAAGCCCGGCGTTCTGGCCCATGTTGCCGGGATGTTTGCCGCCCGGGCGTTTAATATTGATTCGCTTGTTGTCGGCCGAACCGAGGACCCGGAGTTGAGCCGGATGACGATTGTTGTTATCGGCGATGACAGGGTTGTTGAGCAGGTTCGAAAACAATTAGCCAAGGTTGTTCCTGTTGTTAAGGTCCAGGATTTTTTTGGTCAGCCGGTGGTAGCCCGCGATTTGATGCTTATAGCGGTTTATGCCCCGCCGGAAAAACGGCCTGAAATCTTATCGCTGATAGAAACGTTTAAGGGAAAAGTTGTGGACATCGGCCCGAAGTTTGTTATGGTCGAAGTCAGCGGCCCTGAAGCCAAGATTGAGGCTTTCATCAATGTATGCAAGCCTTATGGTATTAAAAGTGTCGCCAGAACCGGAACAATCGCAATGCCCCGCCAGGCAAAAACCGAGCCATAGACCGAATTCGTTGTGCGATACACGCAATACGAGATTCGTATGCCTATAAATGCCTTGCCTGACAGAAAGCTTTTAATATAATGTGAAGGTTCGCTTTTAGGGGCGAGAAGGGTATATAATAATCTTCATTTAGAAAATAAGGAGAGTTAAAACTATGGCGTTAAAAATTTATTACGAAAAGGATGCCCCCATAGATGCGTTAAAGGCTAAGAAGGTTGCGGTTATCGGTTATGGCAGTCAGGGCCATGCGCACAGTTTGAATCTGCGCGATAGCGGCATAGAAGTGGCCGTGGCTGAGCTGGAAGGCACGGACAACTTTAAACTCGCACAGGAGCACGGCTTTACGCCGGTGGATATAAAAACTGCTATGGATGGTGCGACGTTGATTATCGTAACCGTGCCCGATGAAGTTCAGGCAAAAGTTTACAAGGAGGCAATCGGGCCCAATTTAGCAGCCGGTCAGACGCTTGGTTTTTGTCACGGCTTTAATATTCATTTTAAGTATATTGTGCCGCCGAAGGATGTTAATGTTGTGATGATTGCTCCGAAGGGGCCGGGGCATCTGGTTCGCAGTGAGTTCGAAAAAGGCGGCGGCGTGCCGAACCTGATAGCTGTCCAGCAGGATGCAACCGGCAATGCGAAGCAAATTGCCCTTGCCTGGGCAAATGGAATCGGCGGCGCCCGGGCAGGTGTTATCGAAACGACATACAAAGAAGAGACTGAAACCGACCTGTTTGGCGAGCAGTGCATTCTCTGTGGCGGTCTTACATCGCTTATTAAAGCCGGTTTCCAGACGCTGGTGGAAGCGGGATATCAGCCTGAAATCGCCTATTTCGAATGTATGCACGAGGTGAAACTGATAGTTGACCTTATGTATCAGGGCGGGATGAGCTATATGAGATACAGCATATCCAACACCGCTGAGTACGGCGACCTGACTCGTGGGCCGAGGATTATCACCGAGCAAACCAGAGCGGAAATGAAAAAGATACTGTCGGAGATTACGTCCGGAGAATTCCCTAAAGAATGGGTAAACGAATACAGAAGCGGCTTGAAAAAGTTTAAAGAACTATACGAAAAAGACCACGACTGCCAACTGGAAACAGTTGGAAGAGAATTGCGCAAGATGATGAAGTGGATCGATTCCAAAGAAGTGTAAAACGGAGAGCGAAGAATGCAAAACCAAAACCTAAAATGTAAAATTTCGAGTTTTGAATTATGGTTTTTAGTTTTTACTTTTCAGCTTTTAGTTGTCTTAGGTTTGTACGGTTGTTCTGTCTTGGAGTCCTTTCGGCCTGAAGGGCCTCCCTACGATAAGCAGCTTTCCGAGCGCTACAATCGCACAAAGCTAAAGGAAAGCAGCTCCGCTGATGTGCTTGCTGCGATTCATAGACCCGAATATGAGCTGCTTAGCCAGAGCAAGAGCGTTGTCGCTTCGTCGGGGCAGAAGAAAAAGGGCCACAAGATTTGGTTCAATATGGTTGCCTTCGACGAGAACGAGCTTACGGCAAAGCGCAAGTACCTCTTTATTGTAGATGACAGACCCAATATTTTGGAAGAGCCGAGGAAGTACCTCAGCTTTGACTGTGAAATGGTATTGGAAAGTGAGGTGCTTGAGAAACCCTACGCAAATGAGAACGCAAGGCGAATCGCAATACTAAAACAGGTCCTGGCGAACGTCCGCAGGGACATAGATGAAGTTGGCCGGGACAATAAAGTGCTTGACACCGGCGGGATGCTTATCAATCAGGCCCTGGAGACTGTTTTGGTTAAATTGGACTCCTCGCCTGTGTTGGCGACAAGACTGAGTGAGCCGGCCGGCGTCGATTTTAGCCACATTAATCTTGGCAGTGGCAAGATTCGATTGCTCGTCGAGGATGATATTATCACGGCCAAGATGAGGTTAGGCTCACTTGTGAAGAACTTCGAAAAACAACAAGAACCGCAGTAAAGTTAAGAGAAAAATGTAGGACGGATGTGAGCCGATTGCAAGAGCGTTTTACAGTTTTGTTGTTAAACTAATCAATTGTCAATAATCAATTAAAAGAGTGGGTCTATAAGCCGAGTTCTGTGCCCCGCCATTTCTGACGGGCAGCGGCCATTTATCTTGACCAACTGTTGCCAGTTGGCTCTCCCGATATATTGGGAAGCGACCTACCCGCTGGCTGAACGGCAAGCCGTTCATACTCGGGCCGAGTATAACTATTACCAGCTGCTTGGTCTTGCAGGCGGTGGGGTTTGCCCTGCCGGCGCCGTCACCGGCACCGCGGTGCGCTCTTACCGCACCATTTCACCTTTGCCTGTGTCCCGACGAATCGGGGCCATCGGCTGTGTATTTTCTGTGGCACTTTCCCTGGGGTCGCCCGAGTCCGGTTTTGCAATAACTCGCAAAGCCGGAACCGGCCCCCGGTGGCCGTTAGCCACCACCGTGCCCTGCCCTGCTCGGACTTTCCTCCAGCGTTTTTAACGCCAGCGACCGCCCGACCCACTCTTTTAGTTGACTATTTTATTATGAGTTACAGGCTATTATAGCAAAAGTTCGCTTTGTTGTCCACTTTATGATATAATATTATCATCATGAAAGTTATCAGAAATCACACAGCCCTGAAAAGGATGGCCGAAGAGGACGACTGTTTTGTGAACATGTCGCCTCAGCAGCGCATCGCTTTTATATGGGAGCTTACCGCCGAATTATGGTCGTTAAAGGGCAGCCAATATGCTGAACGAAGATTACAAAGAAATGTTACGAATCTTATTAAACAACAAGGTTAAATTCCTTATTGTCGGGGCTTATGCGATGGGCGCATACGGATACCCCCGCGCCACGGGTGATATTGATATATGGGTCGAAGCGTCTTTGGAAAACTCCGAAAAAATCTATCAATCCCTTTTAGAATTCGGTGCTCCTCTTTCAGAGATCACGAAAATGACCTTCTGCGAAGAAGGCGTTGTTTTTCAAATCGGCGTAGCTCCAAGAAGAATCGATATAATCACTAAAATTGAGGGGGTTGATTTTGAACAAGGCTATTCTGACAGACAAGAGATAGGAATTGAAGATATCAAGATTCCCTTCATCTCTAAAGAAAATCTTATCAAAAATAAAGAATCAACAGGTCGTGAAAAAGATAAGCTTGATGTGAAATATTTGCGCCAGAATCACGATGTCTAATGTTATATACAACTATCAATTTGTCCAAACCCTGCATAATTCTGCAATGGGTGGCAGCCTCAAAGCCGAAGGCTTTGGGGATGCTCAATGCGCAGATGACTGTTTTTTTATAATTCTTTTGAAATTTCGATACGTTTTTTGAAGTGCTCATCGTCGGTATCGGGGAAATCGCTTCTGAAGTGGACGCCTCGGCTTTCCTGCCGCATCTGGGCGGACTGCGCCATAAGCAGACAAACGGTGAGCATATTCTGGCATTCCCAGCCCGCCGGTCCATCAAAGACCTTGTCCATCACATACCGCTGCCAGAACCTGATAATTTCCTGGGTTTCTGCCAGTGGTCGGGCCTTTCGAGTGATGCCCATATTTCGCCACATAAGGGCTCGAAGTGAGTTTCTAATGTCAGCGGTATCCAAAAGACTGCGGTCTGAATGCGGGATTTGATATTTTATTAGGGGGTGTTTGATATGAGCGACACTTGCTTTTTTGTGCTGGTAGACAGATTGCCCGGCTGTTTTGCCGAACACCAGCCCTTCGAGCAGGGAGTTGCTGCCGAGTCGATTTGCGCCGTGCAGACCGGTGGAAGCGACCTCGCCGCAGGCGTAAAGATTTTCGATGCTTGTCTTTGCCGAGGCGTCGGTCTTAACGCCGCCAATCATATAGTGTGCGCTGGGCCGCACAGGAATCAAGTCCCGGCTGACGTCTATGTCGAAACTTTCACACAGCTCGAAAATATGCGGGAATCTTTTTGCAAAATATTCTTTGTCGAAGTGACGAACGTCCAAATAGACATGGGTTGATTTGTTTTTTAGCATTTGGGCCAGGATGGCTCGGCTGACAATGTCACGCGGTGCAAGCTCAGCGGATTCGTGGTATTCTTTCATAAAACGCCGGCCTTTGTTGTCCAGGAGCACGGCCCCTTCTCCACGGAGTGTTTCGGTAATTAAGGCCCGCGAGGCCCCTGCGACATAGAGTGTTGTTGGGTGGAACTGCAGGAACTCCAAATCCTGTAATACGGCCCCGGCCCGGTAAGCCATAGCAATGCCATCGCCGGTTGCGACTTCAGGGTTGGTGGTTTCGCGATAGAGTTGGCCTGCTCCTCCAGTTGCCAGGATTGTGTTTGCAGCCCAAATTATCTGGTCTGTCCCAGGCGGACTGTGCTTATCGTGGCCGATTATTCCTATGCACTCGTTGTCGTCGTTGGTGAGCAAATCGATGGTGTAGAAGTTTTCTACCATCTTTATATTCGGATTTTGCCTGGCTTTTTTTATCAGGGCTTCGGCGATTATCCGACCTGTTTCATCGCCGTGGGCGTGAGCAACACGAGGGTGAGTGTGGCCGCCTTCGAGCGTAGTGGCGATATGGCCGTCGATTTGGTCAAACTCAGTGCCCCAGCTAAGCAATTGCTCCATCAGTTCCGGTCCCTGCCGAACGACCAGGTCAACTATGCCTTGGTCACATAGCCCGCAGCCGGTGTTGAGCGTATCGGTTATGTGTGATTCAAATGTGTCTGTTTTGTTAAGGACCGAGGCAATTCCACCCTGGGCTTTCCACGTGTTACTATCTTCCAGGCTACCCTTGCAGACGATGATGACATTGCAGTGCTTGGCCGCTTCAATGGCGGCACGAAGACCTGCGATGCCGGCTCCTATCACCAGGCAATCGGTAAAGAGTTGGTGTGTTGAAATAGAGTCGATATTTACTAAATAGCGCCTAAAATCCGGCATAAAACTTCCTTCATAATTGCGAAAAGCGTAAAACTCTCGAATTCCACTGTTTTTCGTTTTAAGTTTTAATTATGATACCTGAATTTCTGATTTTTGGAAAGGAACAATTTTCGTGGCCCGTGTCGGGGGGGGCACGATTCACGATTTACCCCGTCCCTCGGAGGGGCGGGATTTACCGCTGCGCTAATTTTGACCAGTCGCAGTCCATCAAAGACCCGACAATAAATTCTCCCAGGTTCGGTTCTTCGATATCGACAGTTTCATCGAAGGGCACGACTGAAAGTATGTTTACACCGCCGAATTGGCTTATTACCCGCTCAGCGGTGTCTTCAGCGACTGTTGCTTCGGTGGCATCGTAGCCGTTAATAACTACTCCGGCGATTTTCAGCTTCGCAGCCCGGATGCAATCAATCGTCATAAGTGTATGGTTTATTGTTCCCGGACTCGGGCGGGCAATTATCAATACAGGCAGAGCGAATTCGGCCGCCAGATCCAGGAGGTCAAATTCCATTGTTAAAGGCACGCGCACTCCATCGATGCCTTCGACAATGACAATGTCGCTATTCTCGCAGATATCTTTATAGGCGGCTGCGATTCTGTTGAAATTTATAGGATTTCTTTCACGAGCGGCACTTACAATAGGCAATGCGGCGGTGAGGTAACTGACGGGGGTTATTGTGGAAAGGGGCAGGTTACTGTTTGCACAATAGCAAAGAAACTCGGTATCGTGGCTGACCAGGCCCTCCCAACTGCGTTTGCAGCCGGTGGCAATCGGTTTGAATACGCCGACTTTTAGGCCGGTATCAGTTAGAATCTTAGCGATGGCACCGGCTATTAATGTTTTGCCTACGCCGGTGTCGGTGCCGGTCACAAAAAGCCCTGCCTTTTTGGGTAAGTTCAGGTTAATCGGCATTTAGCTTTTATCCGTTAGCCCTTATTTGGAGCGATATTGTTCGGCTCTGTTTCATTAGGTTCAATACAATTAGGGTCGTTGGGGCCTTTGTTTTTTTTGCGACTCAAGACGACTTCTGCGGGGAACACTCTGTTGTCATCGGCATACTTAAGTATAAATGCCTGCAGCTCTTTGGTCGACGCTGTTAATATAGGTTTTTTACCTTCAACTGATGTATGCTTTACCGCATTGGGGTCTTCCTTGAGCAGTTTCCCCATATCCTCGTCATCCGTTAGTTGCATCTTCAACTGGGGTTCAATGGAGTTAATCTTTATAAATGTATGGAAAGGCACGAAGAAGAACGCGTTGTAGTGCCACTTCGGCGAGACCTTCACGGTTAACGTAATCTTATTATCCACTAATTGATGCTTTTCCTTCCCGGCCTGGCATGGGGATTGATTTGGAAAAGTGTCTAAGAAAAGCCTGTTTTCCAGCTTGACCAAACGTGCGACAAACGAGCCTTTCTTGCCCTCGTTATCAGAAAAAAATAGTTCGTATGCTTTTTCTGGTTTTTCAGCTCGCTTAAATTCCCAAGTGGTTTTGGGGCTGTTGGGGTCATCTACCCAGGTGCCGAGCAACTTCTCTTCGAAAACAAGGGCTTCTTCAGTGAAAAGTGGATGGAGCGACATAACAGGAATGCAGCCGCCTAAAAGCACAGCTAACAGGTAGAAAAGAAACTTTTTGGTCTTCATTTTTGGGTCTCCTTAAAAATTTTCAAATTCACTTATTTGCTGCGTCAAGCTGGCATTTTACCATTTCACGGTGTAATAGCAATGAGCTTAATCCTGGTGAAAAATTTGGTTTGCAAAACCGCAGTTAAAAAGCGATTATTACAGCTATGAATAGCCGGGAGAACAAAGATAGATTTGCCAGGGCTTGCCAGCAGATGGTCAGGGGGGACCTGATGGGGCGCGATATTACTAATCCGGACGTGCTAAAAGCAATGGGCGAGATTCGGCGGGAAGAATTTGTGCCGGAGACATATCAGTCGCAGGCTTATGCCGACGGCCCGCTGCCTATCGGGATGGGCCAAACCATTTCTCAGCCGTATATCGTTGCCCTGATGACTCAGGAGCTGCGGGTCAATCGTGATTGCGAGGTTCTGGAGATTGGAACGGGCAGCGGATACCAGACTGCTGTCCTGAGTAAGCTGGTAAAAAAAGTTTATACCATAGAAAGATTTGGCCAGTTGTCAGAATCGGCTCAGGCGGTTCTGGGCAGATTGGGCATTAGCAATGTTGAATTCTATATTGGTGATGGCAGTTGCGGCTGGCCGGAACAAAGGTGGGACCTCATTTTGCAACGTATGACAAAATGGGAACCCTGCTTTGACAGGATTATGATTACCGCAGCGGTGCCGAAAATGCCGCTGCCTCTGGTAGAGCAGCTTACAGAGGGCGGCTTTATAGTCGCTCCGGTCGGCTTGTCAGGAGTACAGGAGCTTCTCGTCTGCGAAAAAAAACCGGCACACATTACTAAAAGATTAATCTGTGACGTTCGCTTTGTTAAACTGCTCGGCGAGTATGGTTTTGAAGAATAGTGAAAAATCAGATACTCAATGCTCGACGAGAATCGAGAATCGAGAATCGAGAATCGAGAAGCTCGATTTATCGATGCCGGTTCAATATCTCAAAGGTGTCGGGCCGGCCAGGGCCAGGACCTTTGCGCAGTTGGGCGTGCATACGGTAGGGGATTTGTTGGAGTATTTTCCGCGGGACTGGAACTTCTCGCCTGAGCCGGTAAAGATAAATCAAATGCGGCCCGGACGGACAGCCACCATTGTCGGTATGGTCGAGTCAACAGACTACCAGAGCTATCGCAGGCAGCCGATATTTGAAGCTATAATCAGCGATGATACCGAGGTGTGCAGGATTATATGGTTTCACGGCGGGTTTCTTCGCAATCAATTAAAACCAGGCCAGGTAATAATGGCCTCGGGCAAGGTCGCTTTGTATAAGCATCAGTTGCAAATGACCAATCCGAAATTTTTGGTGCTCGACGAGAGAAGTTCGGAGCCGGATGAGTATTTCAGCGGCGGGGTTTATCCTGCTTGCAGCAAACTCTCCAGCAGGCAAATCAAAAAGATAATCGGGCGTGTGCGTGATGCAGTTGATGAGCTTGTGCCGGAGTTTTATGATAAAGGGTTTCTGGCGAAAGCGAATCTAATCAGTAGAAAGGATGCGTTTGCCTGGATACATTTGCCGCCGGACGAAAAAAAACTTGCCCGGGCAAAGCGCAGATTAAAGTATGATGAATTGTTTTTGATGCAGTTGGGATTGGCGCTTCGCCGGTTCCAGATGCAGCATTTTTCAACGGCGACTCCGTGCCGTTGCAGCGATGAGATTGACAGCCGAATTAGAAAGCGTTTTCCGTTTTTGCTCACCGAAGACCAGAACGGTGCAATAGCCGAAATTGCTGCGGATATGGCAAAACCTGAGCCGATGAATCGGCTGTTGCAGGGTGACGTTGGGTCGGGCAAAACGGTCGTGGCACTTTATGCGGCTTTGCTGGCAGTTGCCAACAGGACACAAGTGGCCATTATGGCACCTACCGAGATTTTGGCCGCTCAGCATTTTTTGAGTATCGAAAGGTATTTGAAGAACAGCAAGGTAAGGAGGGTTTTGATAACAGGAGGGCTGACCGGTAAAAAGAGGGTGCAGCTTTTGGACCAGATAAGGCGCGGAGCGATGGATATTGTCGTTGGGACGGTGGCATTGTTGCAGAAAGATATAGAATTTCAAAAGCTCGGCCTGGTTGTTATTGATGAACAGCATAAATTTGGAGTTGCACAGAGGGCACAACTGCGAAAGCAAACCACCCCGCATTGTCTTGTTATGACGGCCACCCCTATCCCACGGACGCTGGCGATGACCGCTTTCGGCGATTTGGATGTTTCTATTATCAAGCATTCGCCCCCGGGCAGAGGCACTGTTATTACACGCTGGGTCGGCCGGCACAACCGACAGAAAGCATACCAGTTTATCCGCGAGCATCTAAGGGCAAAAAAACAGGCGTATTTTGTTTATCCGCGGATAACCACACTTGAGGAAAGCGACGATATCAAGGCAGCAACGGATGAATGGAAGAGTCTCTCTACGGAAGTTTTTCCGGAATTTACTGTTGAGCTTCTGCACGGCCGGATGCCATCTGAAAAGAAGCAGAAAATTATGTCGGAATTTCGCAGAGGCAAAATTGATGTGTTGGTTTCTACTGTGGTGGTAGAGGTGGGCGTGGATGTGCCGAACGCAACGATAATGGTTATAGAGGGAGCGGACAGATTCGGGCTGGCACAATTGCATCAGTTGAGAGGGCGTATCGGAAGGGGAGAAGCTAAATCGTACTGTCTTTTGTTTGCAGAGACCGAAAGCGAGGTAGCAAAGGGCAGACTCGAAATAATGACCAGGAGCAATGACGGGTTTGAGATAGCTGAGCATGATTTACGGTTACGTGGGCCGGGAGAACTGTTTAGCACACGGCAGCACGGCCTGCCCGATTTGAAAATCGCAAATATCGTGGATGATTACGAGTTGCTGGTTATGGCAAGGAAAAACGCGTTCGAGCTGGTCTCGCAAGACCCGATGTTAACGAGACCGGAGCACAAGAATATTCGTCAGGTGCTGCTGGCCAAGTTCGGCGATTCGCTCGGTTTAGGCGATGTCGCATAAAAATTAAAAGCTGAAAGCTAAAAATCATAAGTTAAAACTCAAAACTTTTTCATTTTGGTTTGGTTTTAAATTTTAAGTTTTGGTTTTACATTTTTCGCTTTACGTTTTACGCTATTACTATGCAGATACATTACAAAGACAAGCGGCTGGAGAAGGTTTTAATCGGTGTTAACGCCTTGACTGCAGCGGTGGTGGCAGCGTCTTTTGTTGCACTGTTCGGCTTTGATGAGCCCCTCCTGCCGGGGGGGATTTTATATGCCGTTCAGGTCGCTTTGCTTTGTGTCTTCATAGTTGAGAAAATAATTCGGCTGTTTAATGCGGTTTCGATGAGGGAATTCTGCCGGGCGAACTGGTTTGAAGTTCCGCTTTTACTTGCACTTGGCATTGCTGTGCTCGGAGCAGGCCGTTGGTTTTATAGAGATGACCCTGAAACACTTCGGCATTTTGCAGTGGGTATTTATCTTGTCTTACAGGTAGTCACCAAGCTTTGCAGGACGAGCGTAAATCTGGCAGCATCGGGCAAGAGTCCGACACGGACACTTATCGCAAGTTTTCTGGTTTTGATAATTTCCGGCGCCGGTTTGCTGATGCTACCGAGGGCATCCGCTCCTGATACTGAAAACATGAGCTTTGTTGATGCTTTATTCACAGCCACCAGTGCGACTTGTGTTACCGGCCTTATCGTAAAGAATACCGGGGAAGACTTTAGTTTGATGGGCAAGTTGATAATTTTATCACTTATACAGCTTGGCGGTCTGGGAATAGTGGTGTTTGGCGCGGTATTTGCCCTGCTGTTGGGACAGGCATTGAGCTTGCGTGAATCGGTGGCGATGCAGGATTTACTAAGCGCACGAACGCTTGGCCGAATAAGCCGTATCATAGCTTTTATTTTTGTTGGGACGTTACTTATCGAGGTGGTAGGTGCGGTCAGTATGTTCGGGATGTGGGATGATGTGCCGGAGCGAGTTGGCAATCTACGGGAGCAGTGGTTCTGCAGTATCTTTCATTCAATCAGCGCTTTTTGTAATGCCGGCTTTAGTTTGTTCAATGATAGTATGGTCGGCTACAATAGGAGCTGGCAGGTGTATTTGGTGATGGCTCCTCTGATAATTTTGGGGGGATTGGGCTTTGGTGTACATTACGATTTGTTTAGTATTGCAACTGAGAAGGTAAAGCGGTTTTTCAAGGGGCGATTCAATAAAGAGTATCGGTTTTCGAGGGAAGCGCCGAAGAGGATGCAGCTGCAAACAAAGATAGTTCTTAGCGTAAGTGGCTGCCTTGTAATTTTGGGGACACTGGCTATTCTCTTGTTTGAGCGCTACGCAGGCGGGAATAACCCTGGTGGAAATCCGGGGGTACTGGGTGCATTGTTTCAATCGATTACAGCGAGGACGGCTGGGTTCAATACTGTAGATGTCTCGGAGATGTCGGCTTCGAGTAAGATTATTTTGATTTTGCTTATGTTTATCGGTGGTTCGCCCGGTTCTACTGCGGGAGGAATCAAGACGGTGACGTTAGCTGTGGTAATAATGACGGTTGTTGCTGCTCTGCGGAAGCGTCAGGATGTTGAGATGTTTAGGCGTTCGGTGCGGATAGTTGTCGTTGGCAGGGCAATTACTGTAACGCTGCTCTTCGTTGTGGTGCTGTTCGCCGCCACATTGGCGCTGAGTATTACCGAAAATGCAAACGGCTTTACTATGTCCCAGATTATGTTCGAGGCCGGTTCCGCTCTGGGCACTGTCGGCTTGACAACCGGTATAACACCTTCTTTGACAACCGCGGGCAAAGTGATTATCATTGTGGTGATATTTGTTGGCAGGCTTGGGCCGTTGACACTGTTGGCGGCAATGACGTTTAATTTAAAACCGGTTCGATACAATTATCCGGATGAAGCGATAATTGTCGGCTAAGTAGGAGCTAATATTATGAAGCGGTTTGCTGTAATAGGATTGGGACGGTTCGGCAAGAAGCTGGCTATTGCTTTGGCGATGAGCGGAGCGGAGGTTATCGCAATTGACAAAAACAGAGACCAGATAGAGTTGATTCGCGACCAGGTAAGTCACGCCGTTCGGCTCGACAGCACCGACGAAGAGGCGCTGAAGGCACAGGGCGTTGATAAGGTTGATGTCGCTATCATCGGCATAGGACAGGGCACTGGACGCGGTTTTGAGTCTGCGATTCTGACGGTGGTTAATCTGCGCCAAATGGGGGTAAAGCAGATATATGCAAGAGCGGAAGATTTAATTGCCGGCGAGGTCTTTTCCAAGGTGGGTGCTACCGATGTAATTTACCCTGAAATCGAGTCGGCTCAAAAATGGGCGTATAAACTTATCGCGCCGCAAATCGGAGAAAAGATAGATTTTGCTCCGGGCTACAGCCTGGCGCGGATAAAGGCGCCGGCCAGCTTCGATGGCAAGACGGTTATGGATTTGCAGCTGCGACAAAAATACAGTGTGAATCTGGTGGCAATCAAGCGGGGCGAGCACAGCAAGACAAAGAAGGCTGAAAAGGGCCAGATTATCAATGTCCCTATGCCCAGCACCGTTATTTATCAGGATGATATCTTAATGGTCGCCGGCTCCGACGCCGACCTCGCCAAGCTACCACAAGAATAGAGTTGACTTTAGCTGTCCGAAAAAAAATGAGAGAATTGAGTTCTGATATACTTGCTAAAATCACTAAACGACTGGCCGAGTCAATACACCCGGAGAAGATTTATCTTTTTGGCTCACACGCTGCCGGCATCGCTGACCAGGACAGCGACATAGACCTGTTGGCTGTGATTGCCGAAACTGACAAATCCACACGTGACGTCGCCCGGAAAGGCAGAGCAAGTCTGTGGGGTCTGAAGACTCCGGTAGATTTGATTGTCTGCACTGAGTCACAGTTCAAAAGATATAGCGACGTAAAGAACACCGTTATGAACGAAGCTCTTTGTGAGGGCAAGCTGGTATATGGATCCTAAACTTGAGATGACAAGGCAGTGGCTCATGCTTGCCGATGACGATTTGCGTCTTGCTCGGTTCATCCTTGATGGTGATGATCCTATTTACTGGGCGGCGGCCTTTCATTCACAACAGTGTGCTGAAAAAGCCTTGAAGGGTTTTCTCACTTTTCACGACATCCGCGCAAAGAAAAGCCACGAGATAGATTATTTGCTTGAACTTTGTTGCCGGGTAAATCCTGACTTCGAGGAGTTCAAACAAACCGCAGGTGAGTTAACGGAATACGCTGTTGATTCTCGATATCCGACCCCACATCACTATGCAAGTGACGAAGATGCAAAGCAGGCAATTGAAATTGCCCGCAGCATCTATGAATTCATATTGAAATCGTTGCCGGACCTCGAAAAACTCCCACAGGAATAAAGCAGCTCAGCTGTATAGGCAGGTTCAGCTAAGCAACGAGTAGGGCGTCAGCCGGATTTGTCAGACTCCTCGATATTTTCTGAGCATATCAAGCAGATTTTGCATATCTTCTGGTAAGGGGGCTTCGAATTTCACCATTTCCCTGGTCGTTGGGTGTTTGAATTCGAGCGTTGAGGCGTGTAGTGCGCAGCGATTTATGATTGGGTCCTGCGGGGAAGGCTCGGCATCGGCTAACTGCCACGGATAGACCAGCTTACCGCCATACATATCGTCGGCGACGATGGGATGCTTGATATATGAGAGGTGGACGCGTATCTGATGCGTTCGTCCCGTCTTGGGTGTCATCTTCAATAGGGAAAATCCGCGAAAACTTTCGAGAACCTCGTAAAAAGTAATTGCTTCTTTGCCGTTCTTCGGCCGAATGGCATATTTTTCCCGTATCCTCGGATGGATGCCCAGTGGTGCATTTATACGGTCGCTTGTCAGCTCAGGGGTGCCGTGGACTATAGCCAGATAGCTTTTTTTTATCTGTCGGCGTTCGAATTGTTTGGCGATTTTCCACTGGGCGGTGTCATTTTTGGTGATGACCATAACGCCGGTGGTGTCCCTGTCGAGTCGGTGAACGATGCCGGGGCGGAATTCGCCGGTGCCGCTTGATAGTTTGTCCGAGTAGAAGACAAGGGCATTTACCAAGGTTCCGTGTGTGTTGCCGCGTGCTGGGTGGACAATCATATCGGCTTGTTTGTTGAGGACGATTAAATCTTGATCTTCGAAAATTACGTCCAGTGGGATATCTTCGGGCAGAATCTCTTTGCTGGGCAGTTCGGGCAGGGTCAGCTCGATTTTGTCGCGTGGGCTTAGCTTGAAGCTGGGCTTTACCACTTTGCCGTTGACCTTGACGGAGCCGGCCTTGATTGCTTC
>JAUWBI010000116.1 GCA_030601745.1 Phycisphaerae bacterium | reverse complement strand
TATCGGCGACGGTTCCCATTGCCGCCAGGCCCGTTGCATTTATCATAAATTCACGCAAAGCCGGTTCAAGTTTTCGACCTGCGTTAAATTCATTTGCCATCGCCCAGGCCAGCTTAAAGGCGACCATTGAACCGGATGAATCCTGGTTGGCATAGGACTTTTCCATCGCAGGATGCACAATGGCAACGGCTTTAGGCAGCTTGGGTTCGGGCTGGTGATGGTCGGTTATTATCAGCTCAAGGCCCAATTGCTCGGCAAGCTCGGCGGAGCTAAATGCCGTAACAGCACAGTCAACGGTGATTAAGAGTTTAGTTCCGGATTTCGCCAGTACCTGGACGGCTTCGTTGTTCAGGCCGTAGCCTTCATCGACTCGATGAGGAATATAGTAATCAACATCGGCACCGAGCAGCGTTAGAATCTGCCAGAGAATCGAGACGCCTGTAATGCCGTCCACATCATAGTCACCATAGACGGTGATTTTTTCCCTGTCTCTAATAGCGTGCTTTAATCGTCGGACTGCTGTTTCGACTCCCGGCATTTGCTCAGGCGGGATAAGCTCCGTCAGTTTCGGCCTGAGGAAAACGGCACCGGCGTGGGCATCGGTTACGCCGCGATTGATTAAAACCTGCGCTAAAAGAGGCGAAACCTTTAGCGATTTGGCAAGGTGGGCACAGCGATGGTCCGGGGGCTGGATTACCCATTCTCGACTCTCGATTCTCGATTTCCGATTTCCGATTCGCGAGTATCGAGTACCCGGCTTCCGGTATCCGGTATTTTGCATCCGTGCAGAAGATCGCATTGAGAGTCCGTCCTGTTCCTTATCTTTTAGACGAGATAAATCCCGTCTGAAAATTCAAACGTTGTTATACCAAAAAGAGCCGCGAACCGCAAGGATTGTTTTTCAGGCCCTCATATACAAACCGCCGTTTACGGCGATATATTCGCCGGTGATAAAGCCGGCTGCCTCGCTTGCCAGGAATAGTACCACCTTTGCTATGTCCTCGGCGGTACCGTTTCTGCCGAGCGGGGTTTGCTCGGCAACTTCTTTCCAGCGCTGTTGTGGACTAAAGCGCTCGTGGAAACGTGTCTCAATAAAGCCGGGCAGGACGCTGTTGACCCGGATGCCGTATGGAGCAAATTCCTTTGCCATAGAAATAGTCTCAGTTGCGACGGCTGCTTTTGCACCTGCGTAGATTCCCGAGCCGTTACCTCCGCCATGATGTCCGGCCACTGAGCCGATATTGACAATATTTCCCCTGCTCTTTTTCAGATATGGCAAGGCCGACCTCGTTACCAAAAGGATGCTGCGGACGTTGGTGGCATATACGTCATCGTGATAATCCACGGTTGCGGTTTCAAAAGGCTGTCTGTCAATGAGAGAACCGGCATTATTGACAAGTATATCGATGCCGCCGGCCTCTCTGGCGAACTGCTCAACCATCTCGTTGACTTGCTTTTCGTCGCGGACGTCGGCCCGAAGTAAGAGACCATCGCTGTTTTGCTTCACCTGTTCAAGTGTTTTTTCTGCACCATCTTTTGTTCTGAAGTAATGAACTCCGACAAAGCAGCCCTGCCGGCTAAACAAAACTGCCGTTGCGGCGCCGATTCCGCTACTGGAGCCGGTAACAAGGACATTCTTACCCTTGAGGTCTTCGTAAATCATTTTAGTGCTTTGCTCAAACTCACCGGCTCTGCCGACGGTTGAGTATAAAGGCGAGCTGGAGCTTATCAGAGCAGCTCATCGATTGCGGCGGTGAGGTCTTTTTTACTGATTAAGCCGACCCATTTCTTCTGCACCTGGCCGTCTTTGAACAAAATAGTGGTCGGTATGGCATTTATGCCGAATTCTATAGCACTGTCGCGAGCATCATCGGTGTTGAGCTTGCAGATTTTGGCCTTGTCGGTATAGTGAGTTGCAATTTCTGCTAAAATAGGAGCCATCATCTTACAAGGCCCGCACCAGGGCGCCCAAAAATCAACCAGGACCGGCACATCAGAGCTGTGAACAACCTCATCAAAAGCGGCGTCAGTTAGCTCAATTACGTTACCAGCCATTACTTTATCCTTTCAACCGAGATTCCCAAGAAACCTCTGCCCAGCCACGTCGCCGGATTTTTCAATCGTCATAATACCCGAATCGGCCATCCAATTCCAACACATTTTGCGAACATTTTTGGGGTACGCCGGGTTATTGTCAAAACAATGTAATCGGGGTCCCTAAACGCAATAACAGGCGTTTTGGGGTCTCATCCACTCATACATCCTTTCGTTAGTTTACCCCGCCCCTCGGAGGGGCTGGGTTTACCATCCGCCTGGCTGAAGTAAATCACTGACCGGCTCGTTCCACCAGTTTTTATCTCTGAAATACTGCTTGAGCATCATAGCAGCGATGACGCCATCAGCGACGGCTGTGGCCAATTGCATAGCAGCGCCGATTCTGCAGTCGCCTGCCACGAATACGCCCGGCACGTTCGTTCGAAGATATGCGCAGTCGCACTTGATGAATCCCCTGTCGGTCAGCTCCACAAAATCCTTCAAGAAGCCGGTATTCGGCACCATACCAATAAATATAAATACCCCCTCGCAGGGATAATCTTCTTCCTGACCGGTCTTAACGTTTTTTAATTTGACCGACTGGACTTTGCCTTCGCCCTCTATGGCGGTTGCTACGGTGCTATATTTGATAATCAAATTTGAATTCGGCTCGTTGACTTTCTTCAGAAGTTCCTCGACGAGAACTTTAGCTGCTCTAAATTCGTCCCTGCGGTGTATCATCGTTACCTTATCGGCGAATTTGGCCAGATGCAGAGTTTCTTCCACTGCGGTATTGCCTCCGCCGACGGCGACGACCTGCTTGCCCTTGAAAAACGGTGCATCGCACGTCCCGCAGTAGCTGACGCCTGCGCCGCGGAATTTCTCTTCGCCGGGGATACCAAGGTTGCGATAGCCACTACCCGGTGCCAGAATGACAACTCTTGCGGAGAATTTATCCTTGTCACAGTAAACAGCGATGCTGCCATCTTTTAGTCTCTCCAGTTTGGTGACTTCGCAGCCGGTTTTTATCTCGGCGCCAAAGCTCTCAACCTGCTTTTGCATCCGCTCAATCAGGCCTGGGCCGCCGATTTGTTCAATACCAGGGTAGTTTTCTATTCTGTCTGTGTTAATAATCTGCCCGCCGGGCATGAATTTCTCAAGCATTAACGTTTTTAGTCTGTCGCGCGATGTATAAAGAGCTGCTCCAAGGCCGGCTGGGCCGGCGCCTATAATAATAACATCATGCACAACATTGCCCATTTTAAAATCACCCCGCGCTTTCCTGTAAGTGCGGCTCTATTTTTTTCTTAATATCAGACTCATAACCTGGTGTAACTCCGGTAATCTGGTCCACTACTTCACCACCCTTAAAAATATTCAATGTTGGTATACTCATAATCCCGTATTCGGTAGCCGTCCGGCGTCCCTCGTCAACGTTGAGCTTGCATACCTTTAATCTTCCCTTGTATTGCTGAGCTATTTTCTCAAGCACCGGCGCTGCCATACGACAGGGTCCACACCAGGGGGCCCAGAAATCCACCAGCACAGGGACTGGGGATTTGAGAACCTGGCTTTCAAAATCCTCGTCACCGACATCAATTGGCTTTCCTTCTTCCATCTTTATGCTCCTTGCAGTAAA
The DNA here is from genome assembly GCA_030601745.1 of Phycisphaerae bacterium. Lineage (GTDB taxonomy): Bacteria > Planctomycetota > Phycisphaerae > Sedimentisphaerales > Anaerobacaceae > JAUVYQ01. The sequence goes on along the minus strand of JAUWBI010000116.1, from coordinate 5,836 downwards.
GAAATGTCAAAAATCAAAACTCAAAACCAGATATTAAAATGCAAAGTGCTATATGTCAATTACATTTGTTTTTCTTCGCTTTGGATTTGGTCGAGGTGGAGGCCGAAACGGTCGAGCTTCTTCTGGCCGTCTTCGTATTTGCTGTAAGCATTTCGCAAATGGGTGCCGAGGATGTCCCAATTAGAAAGAAATTCCACGAAAGAGGCATTTAGTTTTTTCAAATTCTGTCGGATTTCGGCAGCCTGCTTTTCTATCTGCAGGCCGTGCAGGCCCATCACCACCGTCATAAGATATGCGTATAAAAGATTCGGTGAGACAGGTATTACCTTTTTATCGAGTGAATATTGCAAAATATCCTGTGTCTCGCCGGCATATTTGACAATCGTTTCGTAATAGATGTTCTCGGCGGGTATAAACAACAGAGCAAAATCCAATGTGCCCTCAGCGGGCCTGATGTAATCGGAGGAAATCTTGTCGATATGAGCAGTTACATCCTTGTGGAACTGTTTGCGAAGTTTTGTTTTTTCCTCGTCGGTTTCTGCATTTGCGAGTCTTTCAAAGCCCGGCAGGGGAAACTTGGCATCTATGGGAACTGAGAATTCAGCCATTTGTATCAATGCATCGACCATTTTGCCGTCTTTGAAGGTGTATTGGAGTTTGTAGCTGTCTTTGGGCAGGATATTTTCCAAAAGATTTTTCAGCGACCATTCGCCCATCTGGCCTCGCAGTTTGGGAGAGCTTAAAATATCCTGTAGCCGTCTGACCTCGGTTCCGACCTGCAGCATTTGCTTGTTTGTGCCCTGCAGTTCGCCAATTTGGCTGTTTAGCCGGCTGAGCACCTCCCGGCTGGATTGGAGGCTCTGGGTGAGGGTGTTCTGGCCTGTCTGCAGAGACTTTTGCAAATTTTCGGAAGTTTTATCCTGGGCGGCTTTCAACGCTTCGAGCTGCTGCTGGAGAAGACTGATACCGGTGGCCTGGCCGGCAATTTCTCTTCTATTGGCAAAGTTGGTGCTAATGAGCCAAACTAAAAGGCCCAGGACAACTAAAATCAGAACAACGCCTATTACAGTCAAAATCGACTCCATCTTTTTGTCCTCCAAAAAATCGCTCTGATTATAAATTTTCTTTAGCTCCGCGTCAAAGCAGTTGCCATTTATCGGCGTATTTTTTATCATAAAGGTCTTAATCTTATGGCAAATTATCATCTTGTAATCCTGAAGAAGCCGTACTTAGATGCGATTTTAGGCGGTCAAAAACGCATCGAATCGCGTTTTAGCAAGACAAGGCGATATGCTTTCGGGCGGGTCTTGCCGGGCGATAAATTATTTCTCAAAGTAAGCTCCGGGCCGGTCTGTGCGATGGCAACTGCAGCAGCGGTTAAAAATTTTGAAAACTTAACGCCAAGACAAATAATCGAAATAAAACAGCGATACAACGACTATATCAGGGGCAGTGACGAATACTGGCGGAGTAAAATGAATTGCAAGTTTGGCTTCTTGGTCTGGCTGAAAGACATAGAGCCGCTCAAACCTGTGCGAATCCACAAAAAGGATTGGCGGGCGTGGGTGGTTCTAACAGAGGAAGAAAACTTCGGCCTGCTGAAAATGGGAGCTGTAAAAAAGCCCTGAAATCAAGCTTCCCGCATATTTTTGATGATTTCTCTTGAGAAGTGCAATAAATTTGCTCTTTGAATTCGTCTATACCTGTACTAATCCGGTATGGCAGAACAACAATAACCCCTAATTTGGAAAGGAGCAGGAAATGTTAAAGAAAATTATGCTGGTTATTGCAACGGTGGTTTTATTGATGGGGGTTGGAGGCGCAGGCAGGTCAGACCAGGGTAGGATACCCTGGAAGGACCCTTCGCCGATAGCAAGTACCGAGGCAGAGCAGAAGATTTTAGACGTACTTGCGGATATGTACCTGAACCAGCGCAGGGGGATGATGAACGTCCAGCCGGAAGACGGGAGGGTATTGCGGCTCCTGACAGAGGCGGTCGGCGCCAAGCACGTCGTCGAGATTGGAACCAGCAACGGATACTCAGGTATCTGGTTTTGCCTTGCCCTGCGGACGACAGGCGGCAAGCTGACCACGCATGAATTCGACGCCCGGCGGGCCTCGCTGGCCCGTGAGAACTTCAAACGGGCCGGTGTCAGCCATATTGTCACGCTTGTCGAGGGCGACGCCCACAAGACAGTCACGAGGCTCAAAGAGCCCATCGATATTCTTTTTCTTGACGCCGACAAGGCCGGCTATATCGACTACCTCAATAAGCTCCTTCCACTGGTGCGTCCGGGCGGATTGATTCTGGCACATAACACAACCAACGTGAGAAGAGGTATGGAGGACTACATCAAGGCCGTTACCACCAACCCGGCGCTCGAGACGAAATTCATACACAAGCATGACCAGGGTATCGGCGTGACACTCAAGAAACGTTGACGGACGCTGACCGAGGTTGCGGAGCACAGGAGCGAATGGCCGTAGCCCGTCCACGCACTCACAGCGGCAGTGCTGTAAGGATAATGGGAATGCCAAAGGAAGAACTGCGACGAGGATTCGGTCTATCGACTTCGACCTACGTGGTGATCGCCAGCATGGTCGGGACAGGGATTCTGGTCTCGCCCGGATACATGATGGCTTCGCTCAACAACTACGCTGCCATCTTCGGACTCTGGGCCCTTGGTGGGTTGCTCGCCGTGTGCGGAGCTCTTTGCGTGGCGGAATTAGCAGCCGCTTTGCCCCGGGCAGGCGGTGAGTACGTTTACCTTCGCGAAGCGTACGGCCCGATGCCCGCCTTTCTCTCCGGTTGGACATCGTTTTTTATCGGTTTCTCGGCGCCGCTGGCTGTTGCCAGCTATATCGCGGCTCGATACCTTTTGACGCCGTTCGGGTTAGTTGGGAAGGAACCGGGCTACTTAGTGCAGGCCACGGCCGCTGCTATTATCGTCGCGATTACCTTGCCCAATCTCATTGGTCACCGTCAGTCTGCCTGGACACAGAATCTCACCACGATTCTCAAGCTCGGTCTGTTTGTGGCCCTGGTAGTGATGGCGTTTCTGTTCGGTGGGGGACGGTTGGCCCACATTGCGGAGGGGCAGTCGATACGAGAGGTTAAGCTTGGGACCGCGGCTACGCAGTTGTTCTACGTCATGTTCGCCTACAGCGGCTGGAACGCTGCCAGCTATCTGGCCGGCGAGGTTAAGAACCCAGGCAGAATTCTCCCACGGTCCCTGCTGATGGGCACCGGGCTCGTCATTGTCTTGTATCTGGCCCTTAACCTCGTTTTCGCCTACGCGGTACCTCTCGAGGACGTAGGATTTGCCAACGCAGAGCAGGTTCCTCAACTCGCGGTCGAAAATCTGTTTGGGGCGCAGGCTTCCAGCATCTTCTCCGTTGCGGTCGGACTGACGTTCCTGGCCACAGTGAGCGCTTTTGTTATCACCGGCCCGCGGGTCTACTACGCAATGGCAAGGGATGGGTTGTTCCCGTCTGTAGCGGGGCATATCAGCCCAAGGGGACAGGTTCCCGTTTACGCGATGCTCGCGCAAAGCATGTGCGCGATCATTATTCTGTTCGTGACGGACTTCCAGGACTTGTACAAGTATGCGTCGGTGGGATTGTCACTCTTTGCGCTGCTCTTCATCGGTGCGGTGTACGTCCTTCGATGGCGCCGGCCAGACATGGAAAGACCGTTTCGCGTGCCCGGATACCCGGTTGTTCCGGCAATCTTCATGGTGGTAATCCTCTTCATGACCGTGTTCGCATTCATAGAGTGGTGGAAACCTTCGATGTACAGCCTCGGCAGCATCCTCGCGGGCGTCCCGGTTTATTACGTCTGGTCGTTGATCCGGCGCAACAGAAACGAAAGTAAAGTGTCAAAAGTTCAATAACAGTTTCCAACATAACTAAGGAGGGCTACCATGCGAAGAATAAATCGACTATTCACGGTCTTGACCCTTATCGCTGCCTTGGGTAGTTTGCCGGGGGCAACCTCCACGGACTCGTGGCGGAGCACCCGGGTTACCGACCCTAACCAGCATGTACGGACCGGAACCTCCCGCTACCCGTACCGCGCGAAGAGCGAGTATGTACTCAAGGAGCTGGATTTGAAGCCCGGGGACGTCGTTGTGGACATCGGTGCAGGCGACGGCTGGTGGGCGAATCGCATGGCTACGTTTGTCGGTGACAAAGGCGTTATTCACGCCTCAGAGGTCGAAGAAAAGAAAGTCAACCGAATGAAGGAAAAGTTCGCCGACATACCGCAGATAAAGCCTTATCTGTGCCCGACCGATGGCACCAATCTACCGGAAAACTCCTGTGACCTGGCGTTTTTCTCAATGGTCTATCATCATTTGAAACCCGATGGCCGCGTCGATTATCTACGTCACCTGCGGGAGGTCGTCAAGCCCACCGGCCGTGTATGTGTGATTGAGAGATACGCCGAGCTCATAGGTCGGCATACATCGCACGCCGTGTCACTAAGCCAATTGGCAAAGCAGGCTGAACAGGCCGGCTGGATTCCTATCCGCTACGAACTGATAAGCGGCACACGTCACTACATTGCCATTTTCGTACAGAAGGACCTCTTCGGCCTCGAGCCGACACGGTAGAAACCGGAGCAGGATGCGAAGGTTCCCGATGTCTGCGAAAACAGGGATGTTTTCGCTCGGAAAAACAAGCACGTGGTCGAGCACACCGAGGATTGATCGGAGAGGGTTAAGGAAAACCGGTCAGGTGCTCACTGTCCTGACCCATATCGTTGCTTTGAGTGGCGTCCTTTGCGCATTGCCCCAGGAGAATCTTTATGTTATTATCTCACTATGCATAAAACCGTTGCGGATTTTCGACAGGTACGCAGATGCGCTCAAAGGGCTGGACGGCTTTTCACACGTGTGGGTGTTTTATTGGCTTGACAAGAACGATACGCCCCGAAAACGAAGCACCCTTCAGGTCCATCCGCGGGGCAACAAGAAAAATCCGCTCGTCTGTAAAGTGGGCATCTTCGCCTGCCGTGCGCCCGTTCGGCCCAATCTGATTGCTCTGAGCCTGTGCAAGATTCTTTCGGTTAAAGGCGGGGTAGTTCACATCGAGAAGATCGACGCCTTTGACAACAGCCCGGTCCTCGACCTCAAGCCGTATGCTCCCGGCATAGACAGCCCGACGAAAGGCGTTCGGCTTCCGGATTGGGTGAAAAGGTAGGGGATTATACCATTTTTTTATATTTTTTGCGAAATCTTCTCAAAACTGCAATAATACCCTATCTGAATCCGTCTATATCTTTGGAAATCCAGTGCGGCAAAACGGAAAGAAACCATAATTTGGAAAGGAGTAAGAAATGTCAAAGAAGATTATGTTGGGTATTGTGGCGGTAATTTTGCTTGTGGGAGTTGAAAATCTTATCGCCCAGGAAAGAAGAGGCAGGCCTAAAGCAGAGCAAGAACAAAAAGGCCAGGTGGAACAGCTTCGCAGACCAAGAGCAGGTGAAGAAGCTGGTCGCAGACATGTGGAGGGAGTGCAGCAAAGGCGCCGGCTAAGGGCAGTTAGAGAAGCCGAGCCTGAGCGTGTGAAGGCTTTGCAGCAGAAACCTCAGCAAAAGGCAGTTAGAGAAGCTATGCGTAAGCGTATGGAGGCCGTGCGTGGTAAGCTCCAGCAGCTTCGCCCCGGGCAAGTTCGGCCTATGCAAGAGGGGGTTGGCAGATTGTTAGACGAACTTACAAAGGCCTATCGGGAAAACGACAGGGAAAAGATGGGGCAATTAATCAGGAAGATGAATCAGCTCAAGCAAAGAATGCAAAAAGCAAGAGTTGCTCCTGGCGAACGCATGCGAGATTTG